>QNAH01000202.1 GCA_003641425.1 Candidatus Zixiibacteriota bacterium | reverse complement strand
GCTGTTCTACACGACTATTTCCAACTCGGCCATTCTGGTTGCCACCCAGCCGATCTGGGTGTTGACCATGGAAGCGACTATACTCAAAGAGCGGATTCCGCGGCGATCAGTTATCGGGATGCTGATCGCGCTGGCCGGGATGATAGTCATCTCACGCGGGGATTTCGACATGGGTCGCGATTACATTATAGGCGATTTACTGGCGCTGGCCGGAGCAGTTTTCGCGGCTCTGTATCTGTTTATCGGACGGCGCCTGAGGGTAAAGCTCGACAATCTCGGTTATATAACTCCTGTTTATGCCACGGCGGCTCTGGTGCTGGTAATAATTTCTTTATTTTATGGCGTCAATCTGACTCATTATCCAATAAGGACGTGGTTTATATTTCTGCTTCTGGCGCTCATTCCCACGGTTGTCGGGCACTCTCTCTACAATTGGCTTTTAAAATATATCCAGGCGCATATTGTCGCGACCACTGTCCTTGGCGAACCGATCGGAGCAACTATCCTGGCAATATTCTTCTTCAATGAGATCCCGGGCTGGTGGACATTGATCGGCGGGATTATGATCCTCTCCGGTATTTTTGTTGTCCTGAAACGGAAGCGGAAAGAAAAAATTATTATACCGGAATAGACTATTATTGATTTTATTATATTATGTTTGAATTCCCGATCAGCGGTGTTGAAACGTACTGGTGGCTGCCGATTCTGACTGCCTTCGGCATCTCGACGCTGACATCGATAGGCGGTGTTTCCGGGGCGTTTTTGATACTGCCCTTTCAAATCAGCATTCTCGGTTTCACCGGTCCGGCGGTGAGTCCGACCAATCTGGTGTACAACATAGTCGCCATTCCTTCAGGCGTGTACCGCTACTGGCATGAGCGCCGCATGGTCTGGCCGCTGACCTGGACGATAATCATGGGCACTTTGCCCGGCGTCTTTATCGGTGCCATAGTCCGTATCAAATACCTTCCCGACCCGCGGACATTTAAGGTTTTCGCGGGACTGGTGCTTTTATATATCGCGGTCCGCCTGATACATGATTTTATTAAGAAAAAAGCCGGAAAAACAGTTGTAAACGGTAAATTCGAGGTAACACCGCTATCGAGCAGTCTTAATGTTATTAAATATGAATTCAATGAGGTACAGTACAGTGCATCGACAATCGGCCTTCTTACCCTGAGTATAATTGTCGGCGTGGTAGGCGGTATCTACGGTATCGGCGGCGGAGCCATAATAGCGCCGTTTTTGGTGGCGGTTTTCAGGTTGCCGGTGCACACCGTAGCCGGCGCGGCCCTTCTGGGGACATTCATGACCTCGATCGCCGGAGTGATATTCTATACCATAATCGCGCCGTTTTATGCCGATACCGGTCTGGCAATTACTCCCGACTGGATGCTCGGCGGCATGTTCGGTATCGGCGGCGCGGCCGGGATGTATGTCGGCGCCCGGTTACAGCGCTTCATTCCGGCCCGGGTAATCAAAGCAATTTTGGCCTTATTGATGCTATTTATCGCTGTGAAGTACATCGCGGGAGCTTTATAAAAAATACAAAGACTACTATATTACTCAAACAGGCTCTGCTGATCGGAACCGTCGATCTTAAGACCAAGATGACTGACTGCATCCTGCGATACCATACGGCCGCGCTTGGTACGCTGCAGAAAACCAATCTTGAGCAGATACGGTTCGACCATATCGACCAGAGTATCCAGTTCCTCCGACAATGTCGCCCCGAGCGCCTCGATCCCGACTGGCCCGCCTTTGTAATACTCGATGATCACTTTCAGGAACTTGCGGTCGAGATGGTCGAGACCGATCGAATCGATCCCCTCGGCGTCGAGCGCCTTGCGGGCCAGTTCCATATTGATGACGCCATCCCCTTTGACCTGGACAAAATCGCGTACTCTTCGAAGCAGCCGATTGGCGACACGGGGTGTCCCGCGTGAACGGCGGGCGATTTCCAGCGCCGACTCGGCATCGATTTTGACCTCCAGCAGACTGGCCGAGCGGACGATGATTTCTTTTAACTCCTCCGGCGGATAAAAATCGATATGATGGTACAAACCGAACCGGTCGCGAAGCGGCGGCGATAAAAGACCCGCCCGCGTGGTAGCCCCGATAAGGGTGAATCTTTTCAGCGGGATATTGATGACTTTGGCAAAGGCGCCCTTGTCGACCACGAAATCGACCTTGAAATCCTCCATGGCCGGGTAGATAAATTCTTCTATCGTGGGAGAGAGACGGTGAATTTCATCGATAAAAAGAACATCTCCTTCTTTGAGATTGGTTAAAATTCCCATCAGGTCGCCTGTGCGGCTCAATGACGGGCCGGATGTGGCTACCAGACTGCTGTCCATCTCATTGGCGACAATATGCGCCAGGGTGGTTTTACCCAGTCCGGGCGGGCCGTAGAAAAGCGTATGCTCGCAAGCCTCGCCGCGCTGTCTGGCGGCCTCGACCGAGACCCGCAGTTTTTCTTTCAGCTTTCTCTGGCCGATATATTCATTCAGTTTTTTGGGTCGTAGCGAGAGGATGAATGATTCCTCTTCCGGCGATATAATCTCGCCCGATACGATTCGTTCCCGGCTCACTTAATCATGTCCCCTTTCGCGATGCCGTCTCCTGACCGAATATAATAGAAATCAACTTGTCGGTGGCATCAATTTTCGGATTGGCGGCAATCGCTTTCTCGACCATCTTTTCGGCCTCGGCTTTATGATATTGCAACTGCACTAAAATCTCGACCGCTTCGGCGAAGATATCCGCCTTCTCTTTCTTGACCGTAGTAAGCGGTTTTCCCTCGCGGGCAAGCGCGAAGCGGGCCATTTTGCCGTTCAGTTCGGCGACCACTTTTTCCGCCAGCCGCCTTCCGAAACCGGGAAGGCGTATCAGAGTTGCGACATCTTTCATCTCGATCGCGGTCGCTATTTCTTTTATCGGGATAGTCAGTGATTTCAGTCCTTTCTTGAATCCCAGACCCGAAACAGTGGTAAACAACTGAAAAAACTCTTTATCGAGCAGACGGGTAAAACCGATCAGCCGGGGATAATGATATGATTTTCGATCGCCGGCCTCGATATAATTCAAGGTATAAAGCGAGATCTCGGAGCTTGCCGCACGGGCCTCCTTGAGCTCACTATGAAGTCCCGAAGGAATCATCAATTCATAAAATAACCCGTTCAACTCGAGAGTGACCTGTTCTTCGGTCAGTTTACTGATCTTTCCCTGTATCTGTGAAATCATTTCCTTTTTATCCCTTATTGCCCCAGCAGGGCATTATGATGGCACCATGCCGCGGCGAGAGCATCGGCTGTGTCGGGCGAAGCAATATCATTCTGCAGTTTCAACACACTTTTGATCATTCTTTGCACCTGGTCCTTGGTGGCACGTCCGTTACCGGTCAATGATTTCTTGATGCGGGTCGAGGCATAAGAGATGACCGGGATATTATTTCGGGCCGCCTGCAGAAACAGCACCCCTCGGGCATGCCCCATGATTATTGCCGTTTTGGGGTGGGCGTAATGCGAATACAGTTCCTCGACTGCAATATAATCGGGTTTGAACTGCTTGATGATCTTGCCGATTTCGGAGTAAATCTCATTCAGTTTCAATTCAAAATCGCGGCTTTTATCGGTTTTGATTATTCCCGCCTCGAGCACCCTGGTTTCGGCACCGTTGGACTGAAGCACTCCATACCCCGTGATATGCAGACCGGGGTCGATTCCAACAATTACCATCAGAATAACACTGCGTTCAGCAGCTCTCAACCGGCCAATTTTTCAAGGACGGAGTCATCGATATCGAAATTGGCATAGACATTTTGCACATCGTCATGATCCTCGAGCGCTTCATACAGCTTGATCATTGTCTCCGCGGGTTTGTCTTCCAGTTTAATCGTATTTTGCGGGATCATGGTTGCCCGGGCCGAGACTACCGGAATCGATTTTTCTTCCAGAGCGGCCCTGATCTGCTCAAGATCAGCGGGAGGTGTGACTATTTCGTAAACATCACCCTGATTGCTGAAATCGGCGGCACCGGCTTCAAGCGCGATTTCAAGAAGCGTGTCTTCATCGGCCACCGATGTTTCGACATTGATGATACCCTTCTTGTCGAACATCCACGCCACACATCCGTTTTCACCCAGGTTACCGTTATAACGGGAAAAAAGATGTCTGATTTCGGCAACGGTTCGTTTCTTGTTATCCGTCAGGCATTCCACATAGACAGCCACACCGTTTGGTCCGTAGCCTTCATACGTGACTTCATCATAAGAAACGCCGGGCAACTCTCCGGTTCCCTTCTGGATGGCTCTCTTGATATTATCAGCCGGCATATTGGCCGCCTTGGCAGTACCAACGGCTGTTCTCAAACGCGGGTTGGCATCCGGATCGCCTCCCCCCTGACGCGCGGCAACAGTGATTTCTTTTATCAGCCTTGTAAACATCCGACCGCGCTCGGCATCGGCTTTGCCCTTTTTCCGCTTGATAGTAGCCCATTTTGAATGGCCGGACATCGGAACCTCCTGATATATTTCTAAATAGGTTTAACTGCAATGCAGGTCAATCAATTAATTTTAATGTTTTTACGCGCTTTTATCAAGTGGATAATATTAAAAAGTGATGGGCTGATAAAAGGAATTATCAAACTCGGGACAGTCGGACTGATGCGGAATTATTCCGAGGCGGCCAGTTCGGTCTGGTACTGTTCCGCGACATCTTCGTTGAGAACAACAATGACCACGCGGCGATTGCGGGGGTCTTCGGGATCGGAGGGGTAACGGGGACGTTTATCCGCGTTGCCCCGTATTTCGACAATCTGACCGGGCCGGAGTCCGCTCGAAGCCATCAACTTACGGGCGCTGTTGGCCCGGTCGGCAGACAGTTCCCAGTTTGAATATCCGTAGGTTCCCGAAAACGGTTTGCTGTCGGTATGGCCTTCGATAATAATCGAATTTGGAAGCGTGCCCAGTTCCGAGGCGATTGCGGTCAGCAAAAGAGTGGTGTGGCTTTTAAGACGGGCACTGCCAAGATCGAAGAATACCGAACCGTCACCGCTGCCGGCTTCGATGAGCTGAATCCGAAGCCCTTCCGGCGTCATCTCCATGTCGATATTGTCCTTAAAACCCGCCAATTCGGGTATATTGTCGATGGCGACTTTTATATTTTCTCTTGCATTAAGCAGCATTTCCCGCTCAGTTTGGAGTCGCTGTGACAAAACGGATTTCCCCGGTTTCGATTTTATCGGAGAGGAATCGCCGTCGTAAAGGCCCTGACCCTTCGATTTCATAAATCCGACCGGATCCTGAAAATAACCTTCCACCGACTGCTTGACTTCATCCGATTGCGACACCAGCCACATTACCAGAAAGAATGCCATCAGGGCGGTCACGAAATCGGCATAGGCAACTTTCCAGGCCCCGCCATGATGACCCCCGTGGCTGTTGGATTTCTTCCTTATAACAATTGGT
>QNAH01000201.1 GCA_003641425.1 Candidatus Zixiibacteriota bacterium | reverse complement strand
CGATATCAAGGCGGTTTTCGATGAGAAAGTGACCATCGTCTATTATTATCCCAATATGCAGCCGGATATTATAGAGGCGCTGATCGACAACGGCTACAAAGGGATCGTCATCGCCGGGACCGGACTGGGGCATGTCAACAAGCCGCTTTATCCGGCGCTCAAGAAGGCGCATGAGAAAGGTATCGCCATATACATGACGGTGCAGACGCTGTGGGGATATGTTCAGATGTATGTGTACGATACCGGGCGCGACATGATGGAACTGGGCGTCATCCCCGGCGAGAACATGCTTCCCGAGGCCGCCTACACCAAGCTTGGGTGGGTGCTGGCGCAGACAAATGATCCGGAAGAGGTCAAGAAGATGATGCTGACCCCGATCGCGGACGAGATCACCGAACGCGAGCCGTTCGACGGTTATCTGATTCTTCAGGGCGGCATCCCCGAGGTCAAGGATTTTATCAGCCGTTATCATCGGTAAAGTATCCCCGGGCGGTTTTACACACCCCGCTCTTTGGGTCCCCTTTCCAGCGCGGAAAAAGAGAAAGGGCGGTATTTTTTCAATGAATATGAGCCTGGTCGCCATAGCATACGATCCGACAGCCCCTCGAAAACTCGGGATCTTCGACAAGCTGTGGGGTGCTTTTGTTTGCTCCTCTGTTGGTAGCGCGGACATTTCTGTCCGCGGCAATTTCTTTATAGAAACAGTAACGATTTTCGGCCGATTTTGCCCAAAATGACGATTTTTTTCGTTGTACTATGATAGCTCTCATTGAATTATAAACATTCGGTTTTGTTTTGTCGTATGCGCGTGTTTTAATATCACATTTTTTCGTGCGATCAAAATCATCACTGGTTTTATAGTACTGTATTTATGATGTTTCACTTCTGTTACGACCTTTTTTTAAAGTTATTTCCATTACCCGAATGTTATCCCCAATTCTCTTTTGTCATTCCCGCGCAGGCGGGAATCCATCTTTTTGTGGTGTCGGGTCACTGCACCCGACACCAAGGCGTATGTCAATACGCCCCTGCGATGATTTATTCCCATATTCCTCCCTTTATAATTGCCCTCACTCCCAATCATCACCGAATCTGTAACGATTTTGCGGACGATGTAATAAAAACGTCGTTGCGAAGAGCGAGTTTCGAGCGACGCGGCAATCACGTTGCTTTTATCTCTCAGTTTACCTTTTGCCGAAAAGCCGCGTGATTGCCGCGCTTCGATCTGCGCCGATGGCGCATCTCTCCGCTCGCAACGACGTTTGCAGTATGCTTTGGTGATAGAACAAATAGGCCGGATCGCTTATTCGCGACAGGCGCAAATTTCGGAACGCTGGCTTACTTTTACTTGCGGTCGGTTTTTTTTGACCAATAAGATAAAATGTCGAAATCCTCGGCCCTTTGGGCTTCGGACAAGACCCCCGATCCGTTGGAAAAATGTCTCATAAACCCGGCGCCCCCGGAACTGATTATTTTTTCTTTTTTTTCAAGAAAATCCGCACCAAATCGACCCTATTTGCGTTCTACCTATTGACAAAGTTAGAAGAGTCTAATATTTTGCCGATAATGAAACTGACGACGCGAGAAGAAGATTATCTGGAGACGATATTCCGACTGTCCGAACGGTCGGATGAGGTCGGTATCTCCGATGTGGCGCGAGCGCGCGGTGTGACCATGCCGACTGTTATATCGGCGGTGACGCGGCTGAAGCGGAACGGCCTGATCAGAAAACGGCACTACGGCAAGATCAATCTCAATCCCGCGGGCAGGAAAAGGGCCGAGGAGATTTACAGGCGGCATAAGGCGATTAAGGCTTTTCTGGTCGATATCCTCGAGCTGTCGCAGAAAAACGCGGAGCAGGAAGCCTGCCGTATGGAGCACGCGATGAGCCGGAAAACGATAATGAAGCTGGTGAATTTCATGGATAAAGTGCAGGAGTGTCCGATGCGGCATTCGACAGTCCGGGTCAAATCCCCGGCGATTATCAAAGACGATTCTTTACAATGATTTACCCGAGGAGTGCATGATCGATGAGTTTGAATGATTTAAAACCGGGACAGAGCGGTAAGGTGATCAGCGTGGCCGGACAGGGGGCGATCAGGAGACGGCTGCTTGATCTGGGAATACGCAGCGGCGAGACGATTAAAATGATCAAGGCGGCTCCGTTGAAAGACCCTCTCGAGATATCTTTGGGTAACGGGCATATAAGTATCCGAAGGTCGGAAGCGGCCCTGATAGAAATAAAGGTAGTGTCGTAAATAAAAAGTGAATGACCGTCGGCAGATAAAAATAGCTCTTGCCGGTAATCCCAATTCCGGTAAAACCTCCATTTTCAACGGACTTACCGGGGCGCATCAGAAAGTCGCCAATTTTCCCGGAGTTACAGTCGAAAAACGGGTCGGCTACCGGAAGTACGGCAATTATGATATCATGTTTGTCGATCTTCCCGGCACCTACAGCCTGACCGCCTACTCTCTCGATGAAAAAGTCGCGCGCGATTATATCATCAATATGAATCCAGACCTGATAATCAATGTCATCGACAGCGGCAACCTCCAGCGTTCGCTTTACCTGACGATGCAGTTGATCGAGATGGGTGTGGATATTATCCTCGATATGAACATGTGGGACGAGGTGATGGAAAACGGTATCGAAATCGATACCGATAAACTTTCGAAACTTCTCGGGGCGCCGGTGGTCAAAACGATCGGGAGCCGTTCGCAGGGTATCGACCGGCTTCTGAAGACATCGGTGGCGCTTATAGAAAACGGCCACACCGATCAGGATGAGGTGGAGACAGAAAGCGAAGCCAGAACAGAAAAAGAAACCAAAGAAGAAACGCCGTCATCTGAAAAGGGCCGCCGGCGTCGGCGCCGCAGCATGCATGATTATCACCGGCATATGCATCACCGTCACCCGCCGGTATCCTACGGGCCGAAACTGGATGATGTGGTCAAGACGCTTTCCGAGGAGGTCGATCATAGCTGTCACGGATGCCGGGGATGCGGTAATCCCAGATGGCTGGCGATAAAACTTCTCGAGGGCGACCAGGAAATAAAAAAACGGTGTATTCCCTCGGAAAAAGAAAATATCGCGCTGACAACCCGACTTGAAGAATCGGTCGAACATATAAAGACAACGACCAATGAAGACCCGGAGATGGTGATCACCGAGGGGCGTTACGGTTATGTGGCCGGAATTGTCCGCGAGGTGATGAAACAGCCGCCCCGGGACAGGATGCAGTTTTCGGAACATATCGACCAGTTGGTGACACATCGCCTCCTGGGTTACCCGATATTTCTTGCTATTATGTGGCTTATTTTTCAGACTACTTTCAAGCTGGGAACATATCCGATGGAGTGGATCGATGCCGGGGTGGTAATGCTTCAGGGGGCGCTGGCCTCGATTATGCCGGCCGGGGCAATATCCGATCTGATTATCCAGGGTGTTATCGGAGGCATCGGCTCGGTCATTATCTTTTTGCCCAATATTGTGCTCCTCTTTCTCGGGATATCAATTCTCGAGGATTCCGGATACATGGCGCGGGCGGCGTTTATAATGGACAAGCTGATGCATTTCCTGGGTCTGCACGGCAAGTCATTCATACCGATGCTGATGGGTTTCGGCTGTGGTGTGCCGGCGATCATGTCCACCCGGACACTGGAATCGCCCAGAGACAGGATTCTGACCATTTTAATTATACCGCTGATGTCATGCAGCGCGCGTCTTCCGGTGTACATCCTTTTTACGGGCGCTTTTTTCGGAGCCGCCGCCGGTAATGTAATCTTTGCAATTTACATAATTGGCATCCTGATCGCTGTTTTGGCCGCGCGTCTGATGCGCAAGACAATCCTGAAAGGGGACAGCCTTCCATTTGTCATGGAACTGCCGCCGTACCGGCAGCCAACCATAAAATCAGTTGCTATTCATATGTGGGAGCGGACAAAAATATATTTGCGGAAAATGGGCGGTATCATTCTGATCGCATCGATCATACTCTGGGTGCTGGGGTATTTCCCCAAAAAGTCGGAATATTCGATTGACTACGAGACGCAAATCGAGCAGTATCGTTTCCTCGAATCGGAATATTCCGAGCAGAAAATCGCCGAACTGGAAGCGGCCCGGGCGACCGAGGATCTCGACTATTCGGTTATCGGCCGGATGGGCGGGATTGTCGAACCGATCGTGTCGCCGCTTGGATTCAACTGGCAGATGGGCGTGTCGCTGATTACCGGCTTTGTTGCCAAAGAGGTGGTCGTATCGTCGCTGGGCGTTTTGTATCAGATCGGCGAAGAGCATGACGAGCAATCCGAAACCCTGATCGGCGTTTTACGCGATCCGGTCAATGGTATCTCCAAACTGGGCGCTTTCGCCTTTATGATTTTCGTGCTCTTGTACACTCCATGCGTAGCCGTAATCGTTGCCATCAAGCGCGAGGCGGGTTGGAAGTGGATGTGGTTCTCGATTGTTTTCCAGACCACCCTGGCGTGGGTGGTGTCGTTTATTGTATATCAGGGCGGACATCTGTTCGGCCTGTGATTTTTTATCCGCATTAATTAATACCGATGTCATATCCAAAATTATATGCGATCATTCTTGCGGTTGTTGTCATTTTGCACCGATCTCCCGGCGTAATATCACCATCATCGTTTAGCCGCTTTGTACGGTGGTACACTGAGACGTGTTTACGTGTTATTGTCGGCGGGGCCATGTTGATTCTGTTTTCACTGTGGGGGATATATATCACACTGGCCGATTATCCGGATTACGGCTGGCCTATAATCGGTCTGTCGATCGTGCTGCTGAACAAGGCGCTTAAATTCGTCGCAAAACCTTCACAAGCCGCCGCCGATGAGCGTCATGCCTGGGATCAGACGCGCCGAAATGTATTTCTTATCTGTCTTGGCTCGGTGCTCGGAGGAGCGTTTATACTCCTGTTTGCCCTGACAAGATTTTAGCACAAAATCAAGGAAATTTTCTTCCAATCACCCGTATCATATTTTAATTGACACCGATATGGTCCTGTTACTATTATAAAACTATCAACAGGGCAAAATCAAAACATCTCAAAAAAGTGAGGTTCTCGAAATGGGTACCATTGCACTTTCACACACATTCAAATCTATTTTAATTCTACTTTTTCCGGCCGCGATCTTAATGCCGTGCGGTTTGGTCCAGACGGCGTTCGCCGTCGATTTCGAAGAGATAGAGTATCTCAACAGCGGGGTGTTGACTTCTGTTACCGATGCCTGCGCCGACGGCGACATGGTCTATGCGGTCAACCCGCATGGCCTGTTAATAATTAATTTCGCCTCTCCGCAATACCCGGACACACTGCAATTTATATACATGCCGGATGGCTGTAACGGGGTCGCCAAAAGAGGCGTTTATCTTTACGTGGCAGTTGCTGACAGTATGCAGGTTTATAATGTGGTCGATCCGTACAATCCGGTTACGGCCCCGGGGCTTG
>QNAH01000200.1 GCA_003641425.1 Candidatus Zixiibacteriota bacterium | reverse complement strand
TTATAGTCGTGATACCTCGTTTGATACTGTATTCAGCCAGTTCGCCGAACGGGTATTCGGAACCGTCGGGAGTTCGAATACGCATCTGATCCAGATTGCCGAGCGAGGCCCGATCTTCGGGACGGTAGCGCACCCAGACTTTTATCTCATCACGGCCCCGCTGTATCCTTTGTATCTCCCGTCCATAAAAACCCTGCCTTACCTGACCAAAAACATCATTGAGCGTCAATCCCAGAGAGTAGGCTCGGGGTTTGAGAGAGATATCGATTTCGCGTCGACCCTCCTCATCGGTATCGGTGATATCTTTTAGCGAACTAAAATTATGCAGCTCCGCCTTGAGAAGATCCCTGGCTTTAGAAAGCTGTTCATGGTCATTGCCCAGCAGGCTGACCGATACCGCCTTGCCAAAACGTCCCCCCTCGCCGAATGTTATTTCTTCCGCATCAGGCACCGGACCGACTGCTTCACGGATACGATTAGCAATAATATGACTTTCCATATCCCTGACCTCGCCGTCAAGAAGCTGGCATAATACCGATCCGGTGTGACTGCCTGACTCTCCGAAATCATTGCTGCCGATCTCACGTTTAATACTGAGGATAACATCGCGGCCGTCCGCGCGTTCACTCTTCAACTCTTCGTTGACCTCCCAGCACACCCGTTCAATCCGGGTCAGGATTGAATCGGTAGCGGCTTCCTGCCTTCCTGCTACAAGAGTTATATTGATAGGCACCCGGTCACTGTCCAAATTAGGGAAAAAGGTCGTCCTGATAAACCCGCCGCCGACCAGCCCGACCGTCAACATGATCAATGCCGCCGGCGTAACGATCGTGATCCAGCGATATTTAAGCGCCAGACGCAGCGAGGGTGCATACATGCGATGAGTCAGGAAATTGATCGCTTTTTCTATTTTTTCACGAATTTTCGATACTTTCCGGTTGGCCTGGAGGGCCCGGGAATGGGCCAGGTGAGACGGCAGAACCAAAAACGCCTCGATCAAAGAAAATACCAGTGAGGCAATGACCACCAGAGCCATCTGCCACATAAATTCACCCATAATGCCCTGGATGAAGAAAAATGCCATAAAGACTATCATCGTGGTCATGACCGATGTGATCACCGGAGCTGTCATTTGTGATGCGCCGTCTATGGCCGCCTTTTTGGCCGGTGATCCTCTTTCAAAGTGCGCAAAAATATTCTCGCCGACAACAATACCGTCATCTACCAAAATACCGATGACTATTATCATCCCGAAAAGAGAAAAAACATTGATTGTTATCCCGGCAAAAGAGGCAATTATAAACATCCCCGCGAAAGAAAAGGGGATACTGACAGCCACCCAGAACGACATACGCAGATTCAGGAAAAAACTGAGAGCGGCAATAACCAGAAAAAGCCCGAGGATTCCGTTCTTAACAAGTAGCTCTATTCGCTGTCGAAGAGGAATGGTCCGGTCATCCAGTACTTCGGCCTTGATATTATCATGGGTGGCATTAAAATTAGCTACCTCCTTTTTGGCGACATCGGCAATCGCTAGAATATCTTCCTGCTCCGTCTGATCGATATTGAGAATCAGTGATGTTTGCCCGTTAAAGTAGATCTTATCCGGAACATCCTCCCATTGCTCTTTGATGTCGGCGACATCTTTAAGGTAAACAACCGTCCCGTCGGGATTACCCCTGACAACGATATCCTGAAGTTCGCCGGCCTGGTAATTCCGCCCCCATGTCCGGATAAGGATCTCCTCGGCATCGGTATCGAATTTGCCGCCCGACATATTTATATTGGCCGCGCTTACTGCCGAGGCAATCTCATCGAAAGTAAGCTGATAGCGCCGCATGTCTTCCTCGGACACCTCGATTGAAAATTCGAGGTCGGGCATACCGGAGATAGCCACCTGTGTGATTTCGGGTGAATCCAGAAGATTGTCTCGGAATTCCTCGGCAATAAATTTTAAATTATACAGATCGGTTTCACCATAAAGCACCACCGACAGCGATCGGGTCCGAAATTTCCGCTCGAAGATAAGCGGCTTCTCCGCCCCCTCCGGAAACGAGTTGATCCCATCGACCGCGTTCTTGACATCGGCCAGAACCTTATCGATATCTGCCCCATACTTTATCTCGACCGTTACATTGCCCGAATTTTCACGCGATACCGATGTCACCCGCTCGACCCCGTTGAGACCGTCGAGTTGCTCCTCAATTTTAATAATGACACCCTCGGCGACTTCTTCGGGCGAGGCCCCGGGATAGACAACCTGTACGTTAATGGTATTTGGCGTCGTTTCCGGAAAGAATGAATACCGCATTTGACTGAATAGAATGAGCCCGAAAATAATGGTGGCGAACATGATCACCGTCGTCCAGATGGGATATTTGACTATAAATGCGATGACTCTTTTCATTATCAGCTACCCTTCTTAGAAACCGTTTCACGCATCCGGGCGGGCATACCCGGCGCCACACCGCGCATGAGATCGACCACTACCGTATCTCCCTCGATGATCCCCCCCGATATAATTATCGTCTCCATTTCCTTACGGGCGATTGTCACCGCGCGCGGCTCCAGAAATCCATCCTTTATCAGATACACCAGGCTGTCACTGTAAATCGCATGACGCGGAACGGCAACCGCATCGTCTATCTCAAGACCGGGAATTCTCGCCGTCAAATAAACCCCGTCATACAAATCCGCGTTTTTTCCGCCCTGAACTGATACATAAACCGGGATCGTCTGAGTGCGCGGATCGATAGCGCTCCCGATACGGCTCACCTTTCCGTTCCATACTCCATCAATATCATTCGAGGTCAACTCCACCGGCGTTCCCTTCCTGATCCATTTTATATCCTCAGCCCGTATCGGTACTTCCACTTCCATGTCCTCAAGATTTATAATCTTTCCCAGAAGCGTACCGTTACGGGCAGTGGAACCGACCCTCATATCCGCCGAGACAATCGTTCCGTCGAATGGAGCATAAAAATGATGCTTCTCCAGCGTGATCTCCATATCTCTTATCGAAAAATACTGTTTGTAAACGCTGAACCGTGACAGCAACAGCTTGATCCTCTGGTCATCGGTATTCGGTAGCGGTTGCATCGGCTGATCAAAATCACAGGCATCGAAAAAATCCCGCCAGGTCTGATACTTATCAGGGAAATCCGATTTGATCTCCGCCAGGACATTCCCCAGCGATGTCAGAAAATCACTTTTGGCGCTGTTAATATCAAGGATGATCTGGCGATCGTCTATCTTTACCAATAGGTCACCTTTCTTGAACGACTGCGCCGGCTGAAAAGGAACATCACCCGGCATCAAAGTCCCGGAGACTTCGCTGTATAAATCGACCGGCTGGGCGCTGGTTACCTTGCCAAGCCCTGAAATAGTCGCCATTAGCCGCTTCGGATGAGCTATCAACGTATTAACGATTTTGGGGCGGGCCTTTGCTTCGCGCCGCGGAACATCCGATCGCATCCCCATCAAAAACATCATTGCCGCAAATCCCGCAATCAGGATCACGACTGCTATTAATAACATTTTTTTTCTATCCATTATTCCTCCTCCTGTTTATCAGGGTCTAAGACAGCCTCAGCCCCCCAAAAGACTAATTATATAATGAAAACATGCCAATTTACTGCCGGTTCATTAAATTTACCGAAATTGCCGGTTTTTTACCCCCATACTTCCCCGTGTAAAAATTTGCGGGACTTAAAGATTAATGAAATTCGGCGATTAATCCAACTTTTTTTCTTGTTTTTATACGAATCCCGGGTATTTTATATAAATATGGGACATTAGCCCGGTAAGGCAAAGACTTTCCACACCATGATTTCGGTATGCCTTTTAAAAATGATAGTATATTCAAACTGATTTAATCGTTTGATTTTAAGTGGATTATTACAGCCGCATAAAAGATAATAATCAACTAAAAATTGGAGGAGCACGTATGGTAAACAGCCAGGGGGCAGTCAATACCGCCTTAAAAACTTAGAGAGGAGAGAATGATGAAGAAATTGTTTTTCCTGCTCGCTATTTGTTGCACGTTGCTTTTGGTCTTTGGCTGCAGCGAATCACCTAAAATCACCGCGCCCACAGGCGACACCACTATCGGCGCCATGACTCAGAGGCCGGAATTTATCGATAGCAGACCTGATGCTGTTATTCAACAGCATATCCTATCAATTTCAGCAACATATAACACCGAAAAGAAACCTCCGAAACCGCCGCCGGATACAGGTGGCAGCGAGGATCCGAACCCCAACCCGGCCCACAAATACGCCTATATTGTCGGTATTTCCGATTATGAAGGCACTGTCAATGATCTTGAATACTGCGATGAGGACGCCCAGGCCATGAAAAGCTATTTCCAGAGCCAAGGCTTTACCATCAAAATGGATCTTGACGGTAACGCTACCGCCGATAATATCACCGCCGGGTTGCAGTGGCTGATTGACAATGCCGATCCCGGCGACGAAATCTGTTTCTCGTATTCCGGTCATGGGGCCAAGGCCCCCGGCTATGGTTCCAGTATTATCTCGGCCGACCTGTACTATGTCACACACGATTATGTCATGTCCTATTTCAATGCCGTCAACTGCACCAAAAAGACGGCTGTTATGGATGCCTGTGTGCTGGCCGACTTCCATGGCGATGTCGAAACCGGGACGATGTTCGCGACCGCATCAACAAACTCCAGCTCATACGACTGGCCCCCGTTCGAACACGGCGCTTATACATATTTCTGGTTGCAGGGTGTATATGATCAGGGCAAAATATTTGCCGAGGATGCCGCCACATATGCCGAGAAGGAAATGAAAGCCTGGGCCAAGACATACAAGATCAGGGCTACCCCCGCCCATACTGATTTGTATGAAGGCATGTTTGATATGTAATCATCATTACTATATAATAATAAAAGCCCGTCACCGACGACGGGCTTTTTATTCTTGCATTCATTTTTCTTCTTCCACCCATTTTGCCCCTCCTCCTGTGGCGTCCGGTCACCGCACCTTCCTTCTGTGGTGTCGGGTCACCGCATCTTCCTTTTGTGGTGTCGGGTCACCGCACCTTCCTTCTGTGGTGTCGGGTCACCGCACCTTCCTTTTGTGGTGTCGGGTCACCGCACCCGACACCGGGGCGTATGTCAATACGCCCCTGCAATGTCGTATTATTGTCGTGTCAGGTCCTTTTTCCGCCTTATGGTGGAAATGAGACCTGACACTTCTATTTATTCCCATGCTCCCCCCTTTATAATAGGCCCCACATCCCGATCATCACCAAACCTCCAACGACTTGCCGACGGGGTAAATAGAACGTCGTTGCGAGGAGCCAAAAAGCCGCTTTTGCGGCCGACGCGGCAATCACGTTGCTTTTATCTCCGGGACAGCCTTATAGCAAAAAGCCGCGTGATTGCCGCGCTTCGATCTGCCCCGGTGGGGCATCTCTGCGCTCGCAACGACGTTTGTAGTTCTTGTAGAGAAGGAGTCTCCGGACTCCTGCTATCTTCAAT
>QNAH01000199.1 GCA_003641425.1 Candidatus Zixiibacteriota bacterium | reverse complement strand
ATTGCATGGCCATATACAAACGCAGGAGATTGGTTGGAGAATAAGCCGGGTTTATTGCCAATAGATAAGAATTTTGAATGGTTGAATTGAAGAAGGGGCAGATGTGGACATCTGCCGCCCACTAAAAGCACAGAACTATGGTGAGGAAGAAGATGAAGACAATCGATGAATATAACAAAAGATTATTTTATAGGATGTACTTCATAAATATATCTATATTGGCTCTCATTTTTCTGATCCCTTTAATACAATATTTAGTGTTTTCAGAGTATAAAGATATTAGTGAAGTTTTGTATCTTCAATATTTCCTTTCTTTCACTGCGGCCTTAATTGCTGTTGTTTCCCTGCTTATACTCAGCATATTTGGCATAAAAATTGACAAATCTCATTATATATGGCATACAATAGCTTCTATTCTGTTATTAATGTGGCTAATATGGGGTATTTATCAATGGTTTGTATTTCAAGTTCCTTGATAAATGCTAGTCTTAGTAGGTCGGGTTCCGAGAGAATGAGCGTCAGCGAATGAACGAGAAACCCGATAAAAATAATATGAAAACAAAAAACCGGTTTGAAATAATTAGGGAAGATGTCGGGTTTCTCCGTCGTCCGGAGACTCTCTCGGAACCCGACCTACTATGCTGGTTTAGGATTGGATCTCTCGCATAAGAATGAAAAGGAGAAGAATAACGAAGAACAGGACCCAAGGGAAGGCAATTAACATCTAAACAACAATCGCATATATTTAAATGAGTCATAATTATCATACTGACGAATGACTATCATATGTTTGAAAATTTATTAACAATATTTACCTTTTCGGTTTCAGCATATATGCTTTATTGGCTCTTTAGCATTCGTAATCAAACTGAGGAAAAAAGGAAGCTGCCAATATATTATGGCATGTTGGTTTTTGCATCAATTGTGATTTTTATCTATTCATCTATATGCCTATTGTGTATATTACTGGGTAATTAATATTGAGTATAAATTACCATTTAAAATATATAAAATTAGTTAATTGGTAAAAAAATGAGAAGTGGTTGCGGAAATTCGGACAATTGCTTAAGGTGGATATAAGACGTATACTGGAGGATTGCAACAATGAGAAAACGACGTAGTTTTTCCGCCGAATTCAAAGCGCGCGTTGCGCTTGAGGCTCTGTCCGGGGCGCACACAATGTCCGAGTTGTCGGCCAAACATGGCGTTCCGTGGGCGGCAGATGTCCACATCTGCCCCCGGAAAAGGCACGCTATCGGATAAATAAAAGACATGGTCGTCCGTAAAAGACTGAAATTACATGGACATGCCCTGGTTTTCGTCACAACAACTGCTCATGAATGGACACCTATATTCCGGGAAGAGGAGCCGGCATCTTTAATCACCCGTCAATTAAAAGAATCACTTGAATTTTATAATGTTTCACTGGTCGGATATGTTTTAATGCCATCTCATCTTCATATGTTATTGGGGTTTAAAAAAGCGGAATTGTTTCCAAATTCATGCAGAGTTTCAAAATTCTGAGTTCAAAGCTGATAAAAGAAGCGGCGCCCTCTATGACTACAATTCAACTTAGTGAAAAAGGTCGATTCCGTCTTTGGCGACCAAGATTTGATGATTTAATTATTACTTCCGAAGAGCAGTTCCGCATAAAACTCAATTATATACATTATAATCCTGTTAAGGCTGGTCTGGCTGAAAATCCTGAAGATTGGAAATATTCCAGCGCTTGCAGTTGGATTTTAGGGATTCCCGGCTTATTGCCAATAGAAAAGGACTTTGCCTATACAGACTGATTGAAGGGGGGCAGATGTGGACATCTGCCGCCCACGTATTAAAAGCCAAAATATTCCTTCAATTTTCATAAAATATTTTATATAAATATATCTAATGGTGTCAGATCACACGCTCGGCAAATCTCGCGCAGGACCTGACATGAAAGTTGACAGTGAGAATAGACGGAGGATACTATGACCATTCCAAATAAAATGAAAGCGATGGTATTCAAGAAAGCCGGGGAGCCGCTTGAATTAATGCACCTCCCGGTGCCGACACCAAACGATAATCAGGTGCTGATAAAGATACATGCTTGCGGGGTGTGCCGAACCGATCTGCATATTGTCGACGGCGAACTGACCGAACCGAAAAAGAATCTTATACCCGGACACGAGATTGTCGGAACGGTGATGAAAACGGGGAAAAACGTCAAAGATTTCAAAGTCGGCGATAAGATCGGGGTGCCGTGGCTGGGGTACTCATGCGGTAAATGTGCGTTCTGCAAAAAGGGCAAAGAGAATCTCTGCGACAATCCCGGCTTCACCGGCTACACTATCGACGGCGGTTATGCCGAATATACGGTGGCCGATCAGCGGTACTGTTTCAATATTCCCGATGGCTACGATAACTACAAAGCGGCGCCGCTTCTGTGCGCCGGGTTGATCGGTTACCGCTCGTACCGCATGTGCGGCTCCGATTTTGAAACACTTGGCATCTACGGTTTCGGCGGGGCGGCGCATATTATCGCCCAGATAGCGGCCTATCAGGGCAAAAAGGTATACGCCTTCACGCGCCCCGGCGACAAACAGGCGCAGGACTTTTCTTTCCGTCTCGGCGCGGTCTGGGCGGGTGATTCGACCGAGCCGCCGCCGGAGCTTCTTGATGCCGCCATAATTTTCGCCCCGGTCGGGTCGCTGGTTCCGGCCGCCATGAAAGCGGTGGTCAAAGGCGGGGTGATCGTCTGCGGCGGTATTTATATGAGCAATATCCCCGAGTTTCCGTACTCGCTTCTCTGGGAAGAACGGCAGTTGATTTCAGTCGCTAATCTGACCCGACAGGATGGAGATGAGTTAATGGCCATCGCGCCGAAAGTGCCGGTCGAAACCGAAGTTACACTTTTTCCGCTGGAGCAAGCCAACGAGGCGCTCGAACGTCTCCGCTCGGGCAATATCGAGGGTGCCGCGGTGCTTAAAATGGAGTAAAACAACTATATGATTGAATATCGCGATTCGCTTGATGGTATTACGGCTGACAATTTAAAAGGATTCTTTGTCGGCTGGCCGAATCCGCCCTCGCCGGAGACGCATCTGAAAATACTCGGAAACAGCGCCTATGCAGTAATTGCAATCGATGATGAGACCGGCGATGTAATTGGATTTGTCAATGCGGTCAGCGATAAAGTCCTGACGGCCTACATCCCGCTTCTTGAGGTCCTGCCCGATTACCAGGGAAAGGGAATCGGGGGCGAGCTGATGCGGCGGATGATGCAGAAGCTCGAGGGATTATATATGATCGATCTGGCCTGCAATAAAGAACTGATCAGATTCTATGAAAGATTTGGACTGATAAGCGTGGATAAGTTCGGTACCACGGCTATGATAAAGAGAGATTTCGATGTGCAATCAGGTGAAAAGGAGTGATATATTATGAATACGATCGAGGCGATACATACGCGGCGGAGTATCCGCAAATATACCGATAAACCGATCTCGAAAGACGTAATTATCAAAATTCTCAAAGCGGCTATGAGCGCCCCGTCGGCCTGCAATCAACAGCCATGGCGGTTTATTGTTATTGATGACCGCGCGATACTGGACAGGATACCGGAGGTCCATGAAGACGCCCCGATGTGCCGTCAGGCGCAGGCGGCGATTCTGGTCTGTGGTGATCCGTCACTCGAGACCTGCCCCGGTTTCTGGGTGCAGGACTGCTCGGCGGCGATACAGAATCTTCTGCTGGCGGCGCATGATCTCGGACTGGGAGCGGTCTGGACCGGTGTTTATCCGCGCGAAAAAAAGATGGCCGGGATCAGGAAGATGTTGGGACTTCCGGAAACAGTGATACCAATGGGCCTTGTACCGCTAGGTTACCCTGATGAAAAAATCCCTCCGGAGAACCGATATAGAGAAGACAGGGTCAAATATAATCGCTGGTAATCTTTTTTATATTTATTTAAAATTAAACAATATTATTTTCGTTTCGTTTCTCCTTTGAGGGAATTTTCAGATTTCGTTTGTATCATTGAAAAAGAGGGTTATTTTATATATAATGGCCTATTAAAAGTCCTGATTAAAAAATACGCAATCAATATCTGAGGAGAGATATTATGTTAAAAAAGTATTTCTTAACAGTAATCGTTATCATGGCGGTTCTGCTTCTGCAGTGTTCTAAATCGACTGATCCGGAGCCTCCCGACCCGAATCCGACCCCGATCAACCTCGATGAGGCCCAAAAGCTGGTTCTGCAGTCCTCGAATCTGTTCGGTTTCAAGCTGTTCAACGATATCGAGGAAGCCACCCCGGCCGGCGATAATATTTTCATTTCGCCGTTGTCGGCATCGTTTGCGTTGGGAATGGTCTGGAATGGAGCCGTGGGGGAGACCCGTAAGGCGATGGCCTCGACTCTCGAATTCGCCGATCTGACCGACGAGGAAATCAATCTTTCGTACCAAAGCCTGATGTCAATACTCCCCAATGTCGATTCTGATGTCATTGTCGCGCTCGCCAATTCGATCTGGTCGCGGCAGGGCAAGACAATAGTCCAGGAATATATCGAAAATTGCCGGACTTATTTTGATGCTCGGGTGGAGGAAGTCAATTTTCAGGATCCGGCTACGGTGAATGCCATCAACCAGTGGTGCAGTGATAATACCAATGGCCGGATAGATGAGATAATCAAGTACCCGGTGCCAGGCGATGTGGCGATGATGCTTCTCAATGCCGTGTATTTCAAGGGCGCGTGGACACATCTTTTCGATTTGACCGATACTTATGACGGTAAATTCATACTTGAGGACGGCTCGAAAGTTGATTGCCGTATGATGAATCGTGAAGACACACTCGATTATTTCAGCAACGAAACATTTCAGGCGGTTGATCTTCCATACGGCAACGGCTCATACAGTATGACCATTCTCCTGCCCAATTACGGTAAGACGGTGGATGATATTCTAATGATGATGAATAAGGATAACTGGGATCAGTGGATGGGGCTGTTCCAGCCCACCGAGATGCCGATTTATATGCCAAAATTCAAATTTGAATATGAGATTTCGCTGAAAGATATTCTGATAGCCATGGGAATGGAGATCGCCTTTACTCCCGCGGCAGATTTCAGCGGCATGTTTGTCGATGGTGTCGGCTGGATCGACAAGGTAAAGCAGAAAACGTTTGTCCAGGTCGATGAGCAGGGCACCGAAGCGGCGGCAGTGACGATAGTGGTGATGATCGACAGCGTCCCGCCCGGATTCTATGCCAATCATCCGTTTCTATTCGTGATCCATGAGCATCAGACCGGCGCTATTTTATTCATGGGCAAGGTAGCGAATCCTGTTTGGGAAGATTAGGCGGATTTTGTTTGAATTTTAAGCCCGCCGACCGGCGGGCTTTTTTATTTTGACTTGATTTAAATAGTCCCGGTATTCTATCTTTTCTTTATCTGAATGCGGAGGGTTCAAATATGCAATATGAAAAGCCGTGGTATGATAATGACGATGTCTGGGCGAAAGTGGAACCGGTTTTATTTAACACTGTCTCGATTGGCAATGCGT
>QNAH01000198.1 GCA_003641425.1 Candidatus Zixiibacteriota bacterium | reverse complement strand
TTTAACTCTTTTAACATCCGGGCGCCTCGGCTGTTCCGTATTTTTCGGAAACCCTTCAGCCGGGTCAGGAAAATCTCGGAATCGGGATCCATAAAATAACCGAGAATGTGCAAATCTTCACCGCCCCGACCGGTCGATAATTCGACTCCAATGATAATCTCGGGATCATCCTTCCGGCGGAGTTTTTTTACCTCGGAATAAGCACCGATATTATCATGATCGGTGATCGAAAAGGCAATTAGATTTTTCTCCCGTGCCAGCTCCAGAATTTCAGCCGGCGTCTTGTTGCCGTCTGAAAAAGTTGAGTGAATGTGCAGATCGATTCGCCGATCCATTTATATTTTGCCTTCTACAATATTTCTGATCTCATCGGCCAGTTTATCGCTGGCGGTTTTTATTTCACCAACTTTTTTTGTCATCTCATCCACGAAGTCCTTATCTTCGAATCCGCCGATGTTGATCTTAACATTATAAATGGCGCCTTCAATAGCGGCTTTGGCCATCAAAGCGGCCACTCCGGCATCGGACACCGAATTGACATTGCCTTTTTCCGCCACTACTCTGGCCAGTTCCATCACTTTCAAAGCCAAACCGGCGGTCTCGAGCGGTGTTCGGGCGGCGCCTTTGGTCGCCTCGAATATCGCCTCATTACGTTTGGCGATTTCATCATCGGTATCCTTTGGCATTTTGCGGGCAGACATGACCAGTTCGAATGCCTCACCATCCTTGACGATCATCTCCTTCATTTGTTCACGAATTTTTTCTGATTTGTCAAGCACCTCATTAAGTTCATCGGCGACGTCTTTGTATTTTTTCTTGCCTATTGTCAATCGGCAGACCATTGAAGCCAGAGCCGCGCCCATGGTGCCTGCCGCCGCCGCCACCGAACCGCCGCCCGGAGTGGCCGTCTTGGCGGCGACTTCGTTATAGAAATCAGATGTACTTGCCTGCGATGTTCCACCCATCTGTCTTAATTTTTCCTCGAGCACCTGGGCCGAACTGAAATTTTCTAACTGCAAATAGAAATCAGCCACATCGAGCAGGGCCTGCTGGGGGATAAGTCCGATAATTTCCGAAGACAGCACACTGACGCCGTAGCGGGCCGCTTCGGATTTTATGGTTTCGAATACCCTGAATATCGGGGTCTTGGTATAGCGGACAAGATTCATCGAAACCTGGGTCAAATTGCGTTCCTTTATGGAAAATCCCATGGCCTTTACAAAACGATAACCGCCGCGCGCATCGCGGACGGCATTGGCAATCTTTTTGGCGATTGAAACACGATTGGTGTTCAAATAGACATTATAGGCTACCAGCGGGAACCGGACCCCGATTGCAGTCGCGCCCGCCTTAAGATTCATTTTGGACGGCCCATAGTCCGGCTTACGGCTGGGATCGGTCTCGATCGAATCGCGGATCCCTTCATATTCGCCTTTACGGACCACTGCCAGGTTTTGCCGCTCGGGTGTTGTGGCCGCCGATTCATAAAGATATACCGGTATCTGTAATTCTTCGCCGACCCGCTTACCCAGCTGATGTGCCAGTTCTTTGGCCTCGGCTTCCGTAAAATCAGAAATGGGAATAAAGGGACATACATCGGTGGCGCCCATGCGAGGATGCTCGCCTTTGTGCGTGGTCATATCGAGTACTTCGGAAGCTTTTTTAATGCCGCGGAAACAGGCCTCGACTGCCGCTTCGGGGGGACAAACAAATGTAACGACTGCCCGGTTATGATCGAAATCCATTTCACGATCCAGCAGGACGACCGATTCGACGGATGTGATTTCGTTTATGATTTGATCGAGGACTTCTTTCCTGCGTCCTTCCGAAAAGTTGGGGACGCATTCCACTAGTCTTATCATTTCTTTACTCCATAGTCTTTTATGTTTTTACCCATATATGATTTAAGGCCCCAGGCCAGCAGGGGGATCATGATTTCGTGATGACCTATAAAATTATAACCGTGGCCGCCGTTGGCGGTCGGGCGGCTGACAACATTCATCATCGGCCGATAATGAGATATCATATCGAAATTGGCCGTGGTGATATTTCGCCTGCCTTTGTGCAGATTTCGTGAAACAGTCAGCGCTTTGAGAAATACCTCCGGCAAAACCACTGCCGAACCGATATTGGCCACGACACCGCCCTTATCGGCCGGTCCGAGAATCGAGGCCAGGATTTTAAAATCGCAGTAAGATGCCTCCGCCGCCGGACCGGCTTTAAAACCCGGTTGCTGATGCACTATATCCGCTCCGACAACCAGGTGAACGGTGGCGGGAAGGCCCAGTCGATTTGCGGCCGCAAACAAAGAATAATCTTTGTAAAGTACATTTGAAGAATTTATATATCTTCCGGCCGCTTCGCCCAACCCGATTTTGCGACTTTCAGCCAGATCAACTACGCCATTGAAATATTCGCCGGTGTCGTTTGCCATGCCGAACGATCCGTCAGCGAGACCGGCCTGCACATCTTCCGATGTACGGCCGATAAAGGACACTTCGAGATCATGTATCAAACCGGCCGAATTCATTGAAATGCCGGTAATTATACTTTTTTCCATTAAGTCGATGATGATCGGGGAGAGGCCGACTTTAATCACATGGGCGCCCATGAGAACATGAAAAGGACGGTTTTTCTTGCGCGCCCTCACCACATGTTTTATAAATGCCTTCAGATCCGCCGCCTTGAGATTTTCTGGAAGATTCTCGAAGAAAGAATCCGCTCCGATCAGCGATGTCGGTCTGCCGAATGATGTTATTGCGGCCTTGCTCTTTCTTCGTCTGAGCGATACGGTCTTCACCTTATTGAGATCGGCTTGTTTGAATTTACTCATGCTTTATCAGAATTCCACTATTTCACCAAGCTGATAGTCAGTCAACTCCGCCGAAATCGAACCGACCAATACCTTTGATTTCATCAAAACCGGCATTTTCAATCGATCGTCGGTAAGCCAGACTTTCAGGCGGCCTTCATGCCTGAATACACCCGATGCCATCATGATGGGCTCGACTACAATACAATCGAATGTGCCGGCTTTGACCTTGACCGTCTCCTTTTGCCTGACCTTGACCTCCAGCGGATAATTTTTGCCATCGGTAAAATTGTCTATAAAGATCGATTTGCCTACATCCAGATCCTGCGTTCTGACATAATACAGGACCGACAGGGCATCCTGGACAAAAGGCGCGACTTCAAGAGTATCTTCCTTATAAACGGCATAATGATTTTTCTGGTCAATGGTGTATGATCGATTGGCTCTATAATTTCCCTCTTTCAGATTCTTTTCGAAATACCAGCTGAATATCCCGATTGCGTCGACAATGGATTCCGCACGATCCTCGACCCGATAAAATGAAGAAAAAAACTTATTGGAGTTGGCGGTAGAGACAATTTGGTAACAGGGACGACCGTCATATTCGATTAATTCCCTGACCTCCATTGTGGCATATCCTGCGTTGATAAAACCGTAGCCGATATCGAAATCGAATCTTTCCCCGATACCGAAAGCAATGTTTTCCACATAACGGAAGGGATCTTCCATCTCTTCCTGATTAGTCGTTCCAGTCTGTGCCGATGCCAATCCCGGAATCACACGCGTGAAATAAATACCTCCGAACACAATAGCCAGAACAAATACAGATATCATAAATTTCTTAATCATCGACTCAGGAGACTTCCCCTTTCATCTTGGCCACCTCAATTATATGCGGCAGGATACGGCCCAGTTCCTCTCCAATCTCAAGAAAGGTCTGATTATACATGTCGAGCGAGCCCCCGATAGGATCGGCGATATCATCACCATTACAACCCGGATCGGGGTAGTTTGTTAATAAGTAAGTCTTATCCTTCGCACTTGAGTCGATAGACAATACGTCCTGGCAATGATGCGTCGTCATGCACAAAATCATGTCGGCATTGCGAATCGCCTGAATTGTCAGGGGTGAAGATTGGTGGCCGGATATATCAGCATCCCATAGTTTGGCCGCTTCGATTGCATAGGTCGTGGCCGGGAATCCGTCCGCCGCCGCCGTTCCGGTTGAATAGATATCGAAATTTTTCAGCCCTTTGTTTTCAAGTAATTTCCTCAGCCCGCCTTCGGCCATCGGTGAACGGCAGGTATTACCGGTGCAGACAAACATGATTTTATACATAATCGGACATCACAATTTTACGATTTTCTTCCTGATTTCTTCTCTTGTAAATGCCCCGGTTCGCAACACTTTATATTTATCGCAGGAACAGTCAACCACCGTCGAGGGAAGAGCATCCAGGCGTCCGCCATCGAGATAAAGATCGATCCGGGTTCCAAATACCGCAGCAATCTCCTCGATATTCCCCAGATTACCGCCGCCGGATATATTGGCACTGGTGGCCGTTATATTGAAAGTCACCCTTTTCAGCAGTTTGGCTATGACGGGAGATGATGAATATCGAATCCCTATTTTACCTTCCGTCACAATCGGCTCCGGAAGCCCTGATTTGTCGCTCAGGACGATCGTCAACGGTCCGGGCAGAAACTTTTCGGCCAGTATGCATGCCAGTTTACTCTCACAGCCGAATTCGAACATTTCGTTATAGTCACGGACGAAAATCGCACTGGGGAGATTGAATTTTCTTTTTTTCAAGGCATACAATTTCTTGAGCACCGTGATGTCGTCAATTCTGCCAAGCAGTCCATATCTGGTCTCAGTCGGCGCCACAATCAGTCCACCGTCGTTTAATATCCCGGCCGCCTGTTTAATTATGCTGTTATCAGGCCGGAATTTACTGATCTTCTGGATATTGAGACTGTTCATCTTCTGACTCCCTATTATCCGGATATACCTCCAGCGAATCAATCAATGGCGGAATATCTTCATCATATGACTCCTCGACTTCCTGTACATTTATGGTTACTTTGACAATCCAGGCGTTACTGTAACCGGCTTCGATCGCGGCCGGCAAATACTCCTCGGCTTCCTTACGGTCGGCAAAATCGCCGACCCGGACCTTATAGTAAGGCACCTCGTAATCAAGATGCACGGCCTGATCGAAGACCTCACGGGCTATGCCCATTTCCCTGGAGGCAGGTCCGTATGTGTTCGATGAATATAGCTGAATACGATATGTTTCATAATATTCCAGCAATGAATCGACCGTCTTACTCGATACATCGTTCAATGTATCTTTCGCATTTGCGGCTGTATCCGCCATGGTCAGTAACGGATACTTTTCGGGGATTATGTCAGAATCCGAGGGTAGACCCATTGGGTCGAATGATGAATCGCCGGTATCACGCTTTTCTTCCGGACGGCTTTCATCCGGTCTCTCAAATGTCCCGCGACAGCCGCCGGTCATGAGAAATTGCGCGAGGGAAATAATGATTGCAACAGTTGCAAATCTATAAATATTTTTTAAGTTCATCATCTTCGGCCAGATCCTTGATCACCTGTTTAACTTCATTGACTTTGGTTTTATGGGCCACCAGAACAATATCATCGGTTTTTACCACAACCAGGTCGGATACACCCAGCGTCACGATGATCCCACTGCTTTCATTATAAACCGTTGTCT
>QNAH01000197.1 GCA_003641425.1 Candidatus Zixiibacteriota bacterium | reverse complement strand
CTTTATCTTTCATTTTTATAGTGGATTCTTCGGCCCTGTCCAGCAGTTCCATCACGGCCTGCTTGCGGTCGGATTTGGATATTTCGCCTGCCTTGATTAGAGAATCGATGATCTCTTCGGCTTTTTTCTTGGTGACATTAAAAATACCCACCGAGGCCAGAAACGTGTTTTTCAAAATTGACATCGACTGTTCACCTCCTCTATTGATGACTTCTATTAAGACTTCCCTGGATTCCTTGACATCCTGCCAGTTGCGCACCTCACCGGTGAGCAGGCGGCTCAGTACGGCCAGAGTGATATCTTTTTCACTCTCGCTGTCAATAATCTTAAATGGCATACCGGATTTGATGATGAGGCGCAATTCGGCATGGGTTATATATTCTTTTCTCTCGGTATCATAAAGGCGCCGATTTTTGTATCTTTTAATAATTCTCATCAATCGTTACCCTGAAATTATCTGGACTTTTACTATAATATAGTGCGCCGCACAATAAAGTCAATAAAAAAATAAACGTCAGTGTTTGGCGGTCGACATCAGGATGATATTAATAATCTCAAGCAGTCTTTCACATGAAAACGGCTTTTTTATGAACATATCGCCACCGGCCTTGAACGACCGGCCCTGATCGTCGGAGCGGTCCTTACCGGTCAGAAATACGACCGGGATTTCCGCTGTGGGCGGATCATTTTTGAGCTCATTGCATATTGAGTAACCATCGGTGTCGGGCATCATGATGTCAAGCAGGATGACATCGGGCCGAAGTTGCCGAGCCTTCTGCAATCCTTCAGAGGCAACATTGGACACGACCACTTCGTGTCCGGCATTGGTCAGGAAAGCCTCGATAATTTCGGTTACCTGAGGCTCATCATCGATTACTAATATTCTTGACGTTTTCACTTTTTCACTCAAACTCATTTACAACCCACCTTTGAATTCGGTCCTGTCTTTTTTACCTATCGGCAAAATCTTATTTTTAATTAAGAAAATTATTCAAGAACAGATTACCGATGGATAAGAATGATAAATACACCGGATATTGGACGGAAATCAGTAAAATTCCGGTCGGCGATCCGAAAGGATCTCATTGTTGAGTGTAATCTGTTTATTGGCGGCCAGTTGAGGATCAATATCGGCACTTAAGAAGCCGGGATCATCGGTTCCCAGTTCACCCAGAACTTCGCCATCGGGGGCAATTATGCGCGATTTCCCGATAAATTTCAGTTGCCGGCCGGTTCTATTTTCGGATCCGACTCGGTCGCAAGTAACAGTGAAGACATTGTTTTCCAGCGCCCGGGTTTTCATGGCATCGGGGCAGTGCGGCAGAACAAGATTAGACGGATGGCAGATGATTTGTGCACCATCAAGGGTCAATTTTCGGGCCGCTTCCGGGAAACGCCAGTCAAAACAGATCATCATCCCGATTCCGGTTTGGCGAAATTCGAACACAAAGAATCCTGTTTGACCGGGGCTGAATATCGCTTTTTCGGTGTCAAACAGGTGGACTTTCTGATATAAATGATAATTGCCGTCGGGCAGGACGGCCAGCGATGAATTATACAGTCTGCCATCGGCCTTTTCCGGGAAACCATATATAATGAGAGCGTTTTTTTCAACAGCCAGTTTTTGCATCTTCTCGAAGGTCTCCCCTTCGCCGGCCGGATCGGCCAAAGAATGCGCTTCAGCGGTATCTTTAAACTGATAACCGGCAGCAAAAAGCTCCGGCAGGACAAGAATATCAAATTCACGGTCGCTGACCGCATTGATTACCGTTTTCACATTTTTTTTAATCTCGCCGAAGCTGGGGCGATTTTGATATAGAGAGACTATCATTTTAACTCCTGTCAAATACTGAGTATAAATTATGAAAACAACAATTTAATTGCAACCGGTAAGGGATAAATCTATATTAAACCTCATGACTGATGAAAAAATAAAAGAGCGGAATATTGTCACCAATCGCAAGGCGTTCCGGGATTATGAAATAATCGAGAAGCGCGAAGCCGGGATCGAACTTCTGGGCAGCGAAGTGAAATCGCTTCGGGCCGGGAAAGTCAATATTTCGGACAGCTATGCCGCGCTTGATAATGGCGAGGTCTTTTTGTATAACCTACACATATCGCCGTATGCATTCGCCGGGGACGAGGGTCATGATCCGTTGCGGGTGAGAAGGCTGTTACTTCACAAAAAAGAGATCAAGCGTCTGTTTGGAGCGACCAATGAAAAGGGATTTACGCTGATACCGCTTCGCATCTACTTTAAGGGGCCGTATGTAAAAATCGAACTTGCCACCGCCCGCGGGCGTAAAAAATTCGACAAGAGGGAGAAAATCGCCAAACGGGAGGCTGACAGAACCATTGAAAGAGCGCATCGCAAAAAATTATGACAGGATGTCCATGAGCAGATTTATACCGCTGATTCTTCTATTGATATTATTACTTTTTTCAATGACGCAGGCTTCGGAAATAAGCGTGCAGGTATCCGGGGGTATAGAGAAAATCGAGGCTTTCGATGAATTCGAATCCCGATATTTTTCGATGTCGCAATTGTCTGAAATTTTGGGTGAAAAAATTACCTGGGATATCGTGGGTATATCGGCCGCTTTCGAATCGGAGGATCATCGTGTCGTTTTTTTCATTAATTCACCATATATAAGGATCGATGACAGCGTAAAAAATATCACTTATCCGGTCAGGACCCGTAACGGGGCGCTGTTTGTTCCGGCCAAAATATTTATACCGATGCTGGATCAGATTCGTCCGGAGCAGATCACCTGGGATGAAGGTTCCGACAGGATAAGAATCGATTCCGAATGGTACAATATCACCGACCTGTTACTGCAGGCCAAGGCCAACGGGCTATTAATAGAGATATTTGTCACCGAGCCGAAGGGATACGAGACCTATGTGTCCGAGGGAAACTGGCTCAATATTACGGTACCCGGCGGGACGGTCAATCGCCGCCGGATACTCGGCCGCCGCAACAACAGGTATTTACGAGACATAAATGTCTATCAGTTCGAGGAGGCGGCGCAGATATCGCTCCGGCTACGCCAGCCGATCGGTAAATATACCCATCGTTTCCAGGCCAATCCGCCCAGAATACAGATCTCGATGATCGATACGAGCGCCGCACCGGTGGTGCAGAACAAGGTCGATAAGGTCGGGCCGGATGAATTGATCGATAAGATCATCATAGATGCCGGACATGGCGGCAGTGATTACGGTGCAATCGGCTTGAAGAAAACAAAGGAGAAGGAAATCGTTCTCGATATCGCCAAACGTCTTGCCAAACTGATCCGGAAGGAAAAGATATTTCAGGTCGTGATGACGCGCGAGAAGGATGTATATGTTCCTCTGGAGGATCGGACGCGAATCGCCAACGGCAGCGGCGGCGATTTATACGTTTCAATACATGCCAATGCATCGCTTAAACGGTCGGCCCGGGGATTTCAGGTTTTCTTCCTTGCTCCGGCCAAGAATGACGCCGGCCGGGCGGCCGCGCAACTTGAAAACGCTCCTTTTCTGGCGGAGATGTCGAATAAATCGGGCCAGGATGTCGATGACCTGAGTTTTATTTTGAGCGATATGATACAAACCGAATTCCAGGCAGAATCGGCCGACCTGGCATCGATGATAGACAGGGAATTCAGAAAAAAGTTGTCGAAAAAAACCAAGGCACGCGGCATTGATCAGGCCGGTTTTATTGTTTTGAATGGAGTCTATATGCCTTCTATATTAGTAGAATCGGCTTTTTTGACCAACAAGCAGGACGAAAAACTCCTGAAAAGTAAAAGCTATCGGCAGGATATCGCCGAAGCCATATATGCCGGTTTAAAAAGATTTAAAGCCAAATACGAGAAAAGATGATGACAAATGCAGAATTACAGCAGAAGCCCATCGGGATTTTCGATTCCGGAGTAGGAGGTTTGACGGTTGTTGCTGAAGTATTCAAATTGTTGCCGGAAGAAAATATAGTATATTTCGGCGATGTCGGGAGATATCCTTACGGCGGGCGATCCAAGGAGACAATTCAGAATTTTGCCCGTCAGGATGTCCGATTTCTGCTTGAACATCAGGTGAAATTCATAATCGTCGCTTGTAACTCGGCATCCTCGGTGGCCCTCGAAGAAATTCAGAAGGAAAACGATATCGACATTCTCGGGGTTATCGAACCGGGTGCCAGGGCGGCGGTGAATAATACCGGTAACAACAGGATCGGTATAATCGGGACCAAGGCGACAATAGGCTCGGACAGTTATGCCAAAGCGATTCAGCGACGGCGACAGGAGACAAAGGTGTTTTCGCTGGCCTGTCCCCTGTTTGTACCGCTGGCGGAGGAAGGTTATATTGAAAAGGAAGCGACTCATTTGATCGCCAGCGATTATCTGAAGACCTTGATTAATCTCGATATCGATACCCTGGTTCTGGGATGCACGCATTATCCGTTATTAAAGGATGTAATCGCGAGGGTTATGGGTGAAAGAATCCGGCTGATCGATTCGGCCGAGGAAACTGCCCGTGAACTGGCCGCTCTTTTATCTTTGAAAAACCTGCTTCGCCCATCGGGTGGTGATATAAGTCATAAATTTTATGTTTCCGATGTCCCCGACAAATTTTCACAGATCGCTGAACGATTTCTCGGGCGGCAAATCGACAACATCACACGTGTGGATATAACAAGGTATTGATATGGATCCGGTAAAAGCCAAGATAGAACAGGCGACAGAGATTCTCAGGGAACTCGATATCGATCTCTGGATGATTTTCCTGCGGGAATCGGACATGATGGCTGATCCGGCTCTCGATCTGGTGGTGGGCCATAAGGTGGTCTGGCAGTCGGCTTTCTTCATTTCAAAATCGGGCGAGACAATGGCCCTGGTGGGAAATTACGATGCCGCTGATTTCGAGAGGTCGGGACGGTTTAAAAAGGTCCGGCCGTATATCGAGGATTGCGGAAAGGAAATACGAAAAGCGGTCGAGAAATTCGATCCCGGCAAACTGGCCCTTAATTATTCCACCAACGATATTGCGTCCGACGGTCTATCGCACGGCATGTATCTTTTATTGATGGAATATTTAAAGGGAACACCGTACACCGATAGAGTGATTTCTTCGGAACAGATAATATCTCTGCTCAGGGGCCGCAAGATACCACAGGAGATCAAGCTGATAACCACAGCGGCTTTTATGGCAACCGATTGCTGGCGCAAGTCGATCAAGCAGATTAAGACCGGTATGACCGAGAGACAAATTGCCGACCTGATCGACGGTAATATCCGCAAACTTGGCGGAGTCAATTCTTTTGATACCATTGTCAATGCCGGGGCAAAGAGCAGTCCGGGTCATGGACATCCGACCGATGCTATCCTGGAACCGGGCGATCTTTTACACATAGATTTCGGCGCGCGGGTGGACGGGTTCTGTTCGGACATTCAGCGGCTGGCCTATTTTAAACATGAGAACGAGTCCGGGCCTCCCGAAAATCTGGCCCGGGCATTCAAAAAGATCAAAGATATTATCGATGAAACATCGAAAATGTATAAACCGGGTGTGAAAGGATT
>QNAH01000196.1 GCA_003641425.1 Candidatus Zixiibacteriota bacterium | reverse complement strand
TTATAGATGTCCGACTGACCGACAGAAAATTCGTGCCGCGCAAAAAAATCGACCCCGGCGGGTATTTCCGAAACAGCTGGGGTGTATTTAGCGGAAAGCCGGTCGAAGTCGAGGTTATTTTCAGCGGTAAAGCGGCCCGGGTGGTAAGCCTGAGCCGCCATCATAAGAGTGAAAAAGTCACCCCGCTCGATAACGGATCGGTAAAATATGAGGTTACTGTCAGCGGGACGGAGGAGATCTGCCGCTGGCTGATAGGCTTCGGGGGGGGAGCGGTGGTTGTAAAACCGCTGTCGCTGGCCCGAGAATTGCAAAAAAGAGCCGAGGCCATTCTGGCCAATTATCGCTGATAATATCTCACCATTTAATTATTCAAAAAAAACTAATTTTTTACTGACGTCCGTTGTCAGGGGGCGATACGATATTTCGCATAAATAAACGGGCGGGACAATGATTATGACAAAACCTGAACGGTTGTTATTTATAATCAATCTTTTGCGATCCAGAGAAAGGACATCGCTGGCTCAGCTCAGTACACAGTGCCGGGTGTCGAAGAGGACAATATACCGTGATTTATTATCGCTTCAGCGCCTAAAAGTCAATGTCTGTTGCGACCATGGTTATTTTCTTGACGAGCAACACCTTTTCCCGGAGTTGAAGCTGACCGAAAAAGAGCGGGAATTGCTTGGATTCTGTCTTAATTACACGCCATTGAATCAATCGAATCATTTTGCAGGGAAATTGGCCGAAATCGAAAGTAAAATTATCGCGGCATTAAACGGCGGAAACCCAAAAAAGCTAAGTCGGTATATGGTTGGAGCAATTCCGAAATTATGCCGATTATCCGCCGACCAGGACGCCGTACTGGAGTGCTTTTTCGATGCTATATTGAATCATCGGAAGATAAGCGTCCGGCTGAAACCGCATGATAAGGAATTTTCGGGACTGAGAGCGGTCGGCATCTCAATAGAGGATTCGGCGTGGCATATGTGTTTGACCGACAGTATCGGCAACAAGACTGTCAAAATACCGCTGGATAAGGTCCGGAGTGTCGCTGTCTCTGATTGAGCGGCAATTGCAGCATTTTAATAATCAACAGCATGGCTCTTTCAACGCCAGATTTTGGTTGACAAAGCCGGACATTTGAGTTTCTTAACCGTTTATGGGAAGTCTGGCCGCAAGAGATGTCGCCTTTGCCGGCATAATCGCCGCCGTTTATGCCGCCCTTACCATTTTGCTGGCGCCGATAAGCTACGGTGTATATCAGGTGCGAGTGGCCGAAGCGCTGACAATACTGCCGTTTTTATATCCTGTTTCAATTTTGGGGCTTTTTGTCGGATGTTTGATTGCCAATATTTTCGGTGGAAACGGACTTCAGGATATTATATTCGGCTCGCTGTTCACCCTGATAGCCGGTTATCTGACCTATCTGACTTCAAAAATAAAGATAAGAAAACTGGGATATGCCCTGGCCCCCTTGCCCCCGGTCGTTATCAATGCCTTTGGAGTGGCGGCCTACCTGTCGCAGATAACAGGAATGGCATATTTTTTCGTAGTCCAGTTTGTCGGTATCGGTCAACTGGTGGCCTGTTATTTTTTCGGATTACCCCTCCTTATGTATCTAAGAAAGAAAAAACTTATAATGCGATATGGCAATAAGACCTGACCTATAAATTGGGGGTGAATACATGGCTAAGTGTCTGATAATATTTGAAGATGAAAAGGCGGATAATTTCAACCCGTTAACTCTTCTGAGACCTGTATATTTTCTCCGTCCCGGAATCAGAACGCTGTCCGAAAAGATCCTAGATGGCTTTGATGAATATCACCCCAATTTTTTCTGCCGTCCCGAGCTGGCTGGGGTAACATCCGAGAGGACCCGGATCCCGGTTAATAATTTCGAGGATAAGGATTTTGAGGAGACAATCTTTATCAACGGGCGGGTGAAATTCAATAAAGATTTTATCCGGGCGCTAAAAACGGCGGGGACAAATGCGGTTTTACTCTCGGGCGAAGAAATTGCGGCTCTTAAGCTGGTCGGGCGCCTGAATGATGATGAATATAAGTTATTAAAAGAAGGCGACCTGGGCGGATTTTACGACAAATTCAGGAAAAACGCCGAGACCCTTAATATAGAACTGCCGATGTACAATTTTATCTGGGATATGATCAGCGCCATCGATGATGAAATAACAGAAGATTTTAAATACTTCCATAAAAATTCCAACGGTGAAGGGTTCCTTAAAGGCCGCGACCTGTCCGGGGGTGATACCCGGAAATTTACCGGCGTAGAATTTGTCAATCCGAATGATATTTATATTGCTCCCGATGCAGAGATTCTTCCCGGTAATGTGCTCGATGCCTCGGCCGGACCAATTTTCATCGGGGGAAAGGTCCGGGTGGAACCGCATTCATACCTGATCGGTCCGCTCTATATCGGCAAGGAAAGTCATGTCGTCGGCGGAAAAATTACGGGCAGTTCGATCGGTCCGGTCTGCCGTGTCGGCGGCGAGGTGGAAGAATCCATCATCCAGGGCTATACCAATAAATACCATACCGGTTTCCTGGGACATGCCTATCTTGGCGAATGGATCAATCTCGGGGCGATGACGACCAACTCCGATCTCAAAAATAACTATGGCAGTGTCAGCGTCTCGCTGAACGGAGAAATGCATGATACCGGCAGTCTGAAGGTCGGTTCATTTATCGGTGATTTTACCAAAACTGCGATCGGGACACTTCTCAATACCGGCATCAATATAGGGATTTCTTGTAATCTTGTGGCCAACGGGATGGTGACCGATAAAGAAATCCGTTCCTTCACATGGTACTCACCGAGGCATGTTATGCCGTATAATATTTCCAAAGCGATCGGGACTATCGAGCGATCGATGGCGCGGCGGGGCAAAGAGCCATCGCAGTCGATGATAAAAAGGTTAAAAGAGATATATGAAAAAAATTCGATGCACTCTTATAAGGCCGCGGAATAAACAATGGAGCTTCGGCATATAATGACGATAATATAGAGGGAAACCGGCTTAAAGAAGCAACGCGATCAAAACACCGAGTCGGAGATAATGAATTTTATGTTTAACGATTTAAATTATTCGGTTGTGAGGGAGGTATATGCCTGAATTTCGAAGAGATCCTATATTGGGCAGATGGGTGATCATTTCCACCGACCGCGGTAAGAGACCGTCGAGTTACGGCAATATTCCCAAGCAGGAAGAACCCAAAATGTGCCCGTTTTGCCCGGGTAATGAATTCAATACTCCTCCCGAAGTGGCTGCTTATCGAAAAGACGGGTCCGAGCCCAATAAGCCGGGGTGGTTTTTGAGAGTCATCTCAAATAAATATCCGGCTCTGCGGGTAGAAGGAAATCTCGATCGCGAGCCGAAAGGCATCTACGATAAAATGAACGGTATCGGGGCCCACGAGGTTATTATCGAGAATCCCGATCATTCCAAGGATCTGGCCGATCTGTCGGTCAAGGAGATCAAGAACGTTTTCTGGATGTATCGTGACCGGATTCTCGATCTGCAGCGTGACCGTCGATTCAAGTATATATTGATCTTCAAGAATCACGGCGAGGCCGCAGGCGCATCGCTCGAACATACGCACAGCCAGTTGATTGCCACTCCTATCATTCCCAAAAAAGTGGAAGAGGAAATACTGGGGGCAAAGAGATATTTCGATTTCAAAGAGCGCTGTATATTCTGCGATATCGTCCGCCAGGAACTGACCGACCGGGAGAGGATTGTCAGCGATTACGGGGATTTCATATCGTTTGAACCGTTTGCATCGCGTTTTCCATTCGAAACATGGATCATGCCCAAGCAGCATATTTCGCACCTGATCGATTTTTCGGATGATGTTTTCATTTACCTGGCCGAGGCTCTGAAAGACACCCTTAATCGAATCAGGGTGGCATTGAATAATCCGCCGTTCAATTATATTCTACATACGGCTCCAATCGGGAAAGAATATGATGATGTTTATCACTGGCATATCGAGATCATCCCGAAACTGACCCGCATTGCCGGTTTCGAATGGGGATCGGGATTTTATATAAATCCTACTTTGCCGGAGGATGCCGCCGCCTTCATGAGAAAGATCGATACCTCGCAGGTCGAAGAACTCTTTGGAGCGCAGGCAGTGGGCAAATAACATGGATTCATTGAAAATAGCGTTTATTACACCCGAAGCGGTTCCCTATGCCAAGACAGGGGGATTGGCCGACGTTTCCGGGAGTCTTCCAAAGGCGCTTGCCAGAATGGGGCATGACGTAAAAATGTTCATGCCCGGATATCGTCAGGTCGTACAGAATTTCCCAAATATAAGCAAAGATAGCATCGATATAAAATGCCCGGTCGGGAGCCGGGAGATTTCGGGCGAAGGCTTCCATATCAATGATGATTCCGGTTTGGAGAATTATTTTATCGGTAACGGAAGTCTATTTGACCGCGAGGCGCTGTATATCGATCCGGAGACCGGTAAGGATTACACCGACAATGATGAGCGGTTTATTTTCTTCTGCCGAGCGGTTCTGGAGGTATTGAAGGGATTGGACTGGAAACCGGATATTCTTCATGCCAATGACTGGCAAAGCGCCCTTATCCCGTCATTTCTCAAAACGGCTTACTATGAGGACGATTTTTTTGCCGGAAGTAAAACGGTGTTCACCATACACAATATGGGCTATCAGGGATTGTTTCCGAAAGAAACATTTTCAAAGCTGAATATCGATGCTTCCAATTTCTATGCGGCCGGGCCATTCGAGTACTGGGGTGATGTGAATTTTATGAAATCTGCCATATCACTCTCCGACAGCATTACGACGGTATCGCCGACTTATGCCCGCGAGATCCAGACTGACGACGAGTTCGGAAAAGGTCTGCAGGGGGTCCTTGCGGAGCGCTCTGCCGACCTGACGGGGATATTGAACGGTGTCGATTACAACCAGTGGTCGCCGCAAAAGGATAAAATGATTCCGTATCGGTACATCCCGGCCAACCTTTCAGGAAAAAAGAAAGACAAGCTGGAACTTCTGCATCGATGCAATTTCCCCCTGAGAACTGAACAGCCATTGATAGGAATCATTTCGCGGCTGGACAAGCAGAAAGGATTCGATCTGCTTGAAGAAATAATGGGTGACATTCTGGCACTTGATCTTCAATTTGTCCTGCTGGGTACCGGTGATGATAAATACCATAAGTTTTTTGCCGAAATCGAGACCGAGTACCCTGATAAGTTCAAGGCTTTTCTTGCCTTTGATAATAAACTGGCGCATCTTATCGAGGCCGGCGCCGATATGTTCCTGATGCCGTCACGATATGAACCGTGCGGGCTCAACCAGATGTACAGTATGAAATACGGCACCATTCCGATCGTCCGGAAAACCGGCGGATTGGCCGATTCGGTGACAGATTTTGACGAAAGCAGTCTGACCGGGACCGGGTTTGTTTTCGAGGAATATGACTCCGGGGCATTGTTGTCGGTCATTGAAAAGGCGGTTGGTTTGTTCGGCCGCAAAAGAATCTGGTGTAAAATTATCAAGCAGGCGATGAGCC
>QNAH01000195.1 GCA_003641425.1 Candidatus Zixiibacteriota bacterium | reverse complement strand
TTTGCCCGACAGAAGACGGACAAACAAGACCAGACGCAACAAAAAGATGGATTCCCGCCTTCGCGGGAATGACAAGAAAAAGCGGAAATTACAAAAAAGGGATGGGAATGACAAAAAGGAACGTGATTGCCACGTCGGCCGCAACAGCGGCTTTTCCTCGCTTCTCGCAACGATGTTTTTATTGCTTCTACCGCAAAATCGTTACAGATTCGGTGATGATTGAGATGGGGGGCAATTATAGAGGGAGGAGTATGGGAATAAAGCATTTCAGGGGCGTATTTATTGACCATACGCCCGGGTGTCGGGTGCAAAGACCCGACACCACATTAAGTACTATAAAACCGGTGATGATTTTGATCGCGCGAGAAAATGTGATGTTAAAACACGCGCATAGGATAAAACAAAACCGAATGTCTGTAATCCTATGAATGCAATCATAGTACAACGAACAAATTTGTCATTTTCGGCAAAATCGGCCGAAAATCGTTACTGTTTTACTGGTGAAATTGCATTGGGAAAAAGAGCGAGTCAATCATGCCACAGGAGATTTGTGGACCAGAAATGGATAAATCGTTCCATTGAATTACCGGATATAATATAAAGGCCGGGATCATTTATTGACCCCGACCTTTATAGTTAAGCATTACCTTACCGATTCCAGAAGGACGCCAGATGTGGCACGGTCCGTATCAGAGGTATGAGAATCGCAGCACTTTCGGTTTCACCAGTTTTTCGAAATCATCGTATGACATTTTGACGATTTCGGTATGAGTGCAGGCATTGAAGGCTATTTCGTCGTGTTCGGCCAGCCGTTGCGACACATAGACATCGACACCATAGATATTTCCGAAAGGCGGCATGGCTCCAAGGTCGCAATCCGGAAACATATCGCGGAACTCCTGCTCATGGGCCAGTTCGATATTATCCGAGCCGATCACCTCTTTGAGCAGAGCGAAGTTTATGCGGGCCGAAGCCGGCAATACCACCATTGCCAGTTTGCCTTCGATCCAGACAACCACCGTCTTGGCCAGTTCTCTTCCCGAGACATGAGCCGCGGCCGCCACGCCCTGGGCCGTGTACGCGGGCGAGTGGCTGATAGTTACATATTTAATATGGTGACTATCAAGGAACTCTTTCAGTTTTGTCAGCGCCATGACAAACACCTCTCCATTTATAAACGAGATTTATATATACTGAAAATAAACTGTCTATCCGCGTCGATCGATGCGATTTATTTGTGATATACCGAAAACCTGCTTTTCTAAGTTTTATACGAAAATTTGGGGCGAATGTACACCTTATTTTTGTATTAACGACAGGATTTCTTCGAAGATGGTATCTCCATTTTTGCGCGTGAGTTCAAATAAGACAATGTCGTGACGAGCCTTGACCTTTTGAGGGAAACCTCCCCCCTTCATGGCGACGACGGCGACGACCGGTTTGTCGGAGTCGAGAAGATTTTCGACCAGGCCGATGAATTTCCTTGAAAAACATTCCATTTTGCCGATTTCGTCGATAATTATCGGCCCCGCTGACGGGTTCTCAAAATCGATAGTGTCGAGAAAAGTCTCAAACCCATCCAAATCGATGCGGTATTTACCGACCCGGTGGCGGCTGTCGATATTTGTGTGTGACAGCAGGCGTCGTTCGCCGGTGAGGCTAACCAGTTCAAATCCTTTTCTGATACTGCCTTCCCTTATTTCGGCGGTATAAAAACCGCTCGGATTGGAGGATTTCAGGGCCCCGGCGATTTTGCGAATCAGGGTTGTTTTGCCCGTTCCGGGGAGTCCGGTTATCAGAGTATTTTTCTTTTTCAATGTGCGCATTGAAAAGGAATCCCAATTTTAACGTGTACATAATATGGGGGAATGTACAATAATGAGCAATTTAATAATTTACTGTTAAATAATCCGGCTTATTGCGTATCAGGTTAAATAGGCAGCCATGCCGCTCCGGATAAAATTCAGTAAATTCCGGGCGCCGAATTACAATCATAAATATCTAATGGGACTATAAGCATCAGGGAGGATATATGACAAATATATGACCGGTCCAAGCATGGATACAGCTTACAAAATTAAACCAAAAAAAGGAGTATTTCATGACCGCAAGGACACTCTCCAGACTGTTTATTTTCCCGGCAATATTGATTATTGCTTTATCCGGGACGGTGCTGTCGGGTGATGAAGGGAAAATCCCGATAACGACCTCATCGGAAAAGGCCCTGCATTATTATCTGCAGGGGCGGGATCTGGCGGATAGACTCCAGGGCCAGGAATCTCTCAAATATTTCGAAATGGCGGTTGAAAAGGATCCCGAATTCGCGATTGCCTACTGGGACCTTGCCTTTGCACAGCCGACCAATATAGGATTTTTCAAAATGTTCGACAAGGCCAAGGCGTTTGCCGATAAAGCATCGAAGGGCGAGCAGTTGATGATCAAGGCAACCGAGGTCGGGATCGGCGGGCATGCCGAGGAGCAGCTTAATTATGTCAAGGAACTGGTTGCGGCGTATCCAAACGATGAGCGGGCGCATAATCAGCTTGGCACCAATTACTTCGGCCGGCAGGATTATGCCATGGCGATCGAAGAGTACAACAAGGCCATCGAGATCAATCCTGAATTTTCGCCGCCTTACAACCAATTGGGTTACGCCCATCGTTTCCTCGAAAACTACGAGCTTGCCGAAGAAGCTTTCAAGCAATATATCAAACTGATACCGGATTCTCCCAATCCATATGATTCGTATGCCGAACTGCTGATGAAGATGGGACGGCACGAGGAATCGATCGCGCAGTATAAGAAAGCACTGGAGATAAGCCCGAATTTTGTGATGTCGCATATCGGAATCGCCACCAACCTGACCTACATGAACATGCACGAGAAGGCCCGGGACCAGCTACAGGTGCTTTATGACGGCGCGCGTGACAACGGTGAGCGCCGGGCGGCACATTTTGCCCGGGTAGTATCGTATGTGGATGAAAACAGGATGGATAAGGCGCTCGAGGAGTTGAAACTTCAATACGCCCTGGCCGAGGAGGATAAAGATATTCCGTCAATGGCAGGTGACCATTTGACCATGGTCAACATCCTGATTGAAACCGGGGAATACGACCAGGCCGCGACCCATATCGATAAGGCCGAGAAGCTGATACAGGATTCGGATCTGCCCGAGGCGGTCAAGGAAAACGCGAAACGTTTTTATGTTTACAATACGGCACGCATCGATGCCATGAAGGGCGATATCCCACAGGCCAAGGAAAAGGCGGAAAAATACAGAAGTATGGTGGAAAAACTCAACAATCCCGCTCAGATCCGACTGGCCCATGAGCTGGCGGCAGTAATCGCTCTCGAAGAAAAGGACTACGACACAGCAATCGAAGAATTAAATAAATCAAACAAGCAGAACCCGTATAATTGCTACCGTATGGTCCTGGCCCTTGACGGCAAAGGCGAGAAGGAGAAGGCCAAGCAAATGTGCCATAAGGCCTGCAATTTCAATGCTCTCAACAGTCTGAATTATGCCTTTATCAGGAACAAAGCCGAAACCATGCTGGCCTCGATGTAAACGGCCATTACAAAAAAGCCCCACCGGTTTTTGGGCGGGGCTTTTTTATTGCCGATAAATCGCCGCTTATATATGGTCGTACAAATCAACAATAAAGTAAAAAATTTATTCTTGTTTTGATGGACAAAGCGTATATTTTAAGATTGATATTCGAAGGAAAATTCAAAATAAACTGAGAGCTTCAGGAGGCAGGGATGAATCGATTTAATAAAACGGGACGGCTTTTCCATCTTCCGGTCCTTTTTGTCATATTAATGTTAATCGACTGCTCGGGCGGAAAAGAAAAAATGCCGATTACGACAACATCCGATGAAGCTCTTGGACTATTTGTCGAGGGGCGCGATTTTTCCGAAAGGCTGTGGACACGGGAGGCCATCGATCGTTTTGACAAGGCGATCGCGATTGATTCTGAATTTGCCATGGCTCACCTCTACCGGGCTCTGGTGGCAACATCTCCGAAGGAATATTTTGAATATTTAGACAAAGCCGGAACCCTGGTCGATAAAGCCTCCGAAGCTGAACGGCTGATAATTCTGGGAGTCGAAGCCGGTAATCATGCCAATCCGATGCAGCAACTCGAATATTACAGGAAACTGGTTGAGCTTTATCCTGATGATGAACGAGCGCGTTTCTGGCTGGTCAATCACTATTTCAGTCAGCAGGAATATAATCTGGTCGCTGAGGAAGCGGAAAAGATTATAGACATCAATTCCAAATTCTCGCCCATTTACAATCAGCTTGGATACGCTTATCGATTTCTGGGAGATTATGAGAATGCCGAAAAAGCCTTTCAGAAATACATAAAACTAATTCCGGATGATCCCAACCCGTATGATTCCTATGCCGATCTCCTGATGAAAATGGGTAAGTACGGTGAATCAATCGAATCATATTACAAAGCCCTGAAACTGGACGAGACATTCGCGGCCTCCCATATAGGTATTGCCGCAAATTTGAATTATCTCGACAAGTACGAGGATGCCCGCGATCAGCTCCGGGAATTGTATGACCTGGCCGCCGATGACGGCTTGAGGCGTAATGCACTACTTGCCATTGCCGTTTCTTATGTAGATGAGGGCAAACTGGAGCAGGCAATTGAAACCATCGATGAGGCTTATATTCTGGCGGAAGGAGCTGGGGATGCCGCCGCGATGGCGAACGATTTGGTCCAAAAGGGATATATATATCTCGAAATGGAAAAATACAAAAAGGCCGGGGAGGTCTTCAATCGTGCTCTTCAGGTCATCGAGGAATCCAGCCTGCAGGAGGAAATCAAGGTCAATGCAAGGCGAAACCGGCTTTACAATCAAACCCGGCTATCTCTGTTAAAACATGATCTTAAAACGGCCAGGGATAATTCTATCGAATTCAGAAAGCAGGTTGAGGAAATAAACAATCCGAATCAAATACGCAGGGCGCATGAGCTGGCCGGTTTGATTGCTCTCGAGGAAGGCAATTACGACATGGCCATCGCCGAATTTCGCCAGACCAGCCAGCAAAATCCACTCAACCTGTTTTTCATGGCCCGGTCATACCAGGGCAAAGGGGATGTGGAAAAAACGAAGGAGTGGCTGAAAAATACGGTCGAGTTCAATTCGTCGATCAATATGGCTTATTCTCTGGTTCGCAAAAAGGCCAAAAGAATGCTGGCTCAATTAGAACAGCGAAATTAGAAAAAGCCCGCCGACTTTGGCGGGCTTTTTTTATTTCCACATATTTCAATGATCAGCCGGCCTTCTGTTCAGCAACTTTTTTAAGTTTATCATTGGCATAGATGGCTATTTCAACGCGCCGGTTTTTCTGTCGCCCTTCAGCCGTATCATTTGAAGCTACAGGCTGATCCTCACCATAACCCATAATATGAAAACGAATCGGGGCCACCTGTGCTCCGGTAAGCTGATTGGCCACCGACGGTGCGCGGCCCACCGAGAGATCCAGATTATAGTCGGCCGGACCGGTGGAATCGGTATGTCCCTCGATCAAAATCTCGGTATCCTCATACTTGTTGAGAATGACCGCCAGTTTG
>QNAH01000194.1 GCA_003641425.1 Candidatus Zixiibacteriota bacterium | reverse complement strand
GACTTTATCGGCCAGATAATCGCGGTTGGCGTTGCCTCCGCCGGTCAGAGCACCGGCTCGGGCGAATTCGATCGCATTGGGCAAAATCGGCAGTCGATTGAATTCCAATTCGATTGAGATACCCGAGGCATCAGCCATCTCGTATGCATGCCCCAGTATCCCGAAACCGGTGATATCGGTGGCGGCATGAGCATGGTGACGAACCATCAATTCGGCGGCGGCTTTGTTCAGTTGAGCCATCCGGCCAGTAACATTGCGAGTGTCCTCGTCCGAGGCCCGTTTCTGCTTGATGGTGGTGGTGATGATTCCGGTCCCGAGCGGCTTTGTTAAAAACAGCCGGTCGCCGGGCCGAGCTCCGTCATTGCTGATGATTTTATCGGTATCGATTATTCCGGTAACGGCGACTCCGTATTTCAGTTCTTTGTCTTTGATCGAATGTCCGCCGACAACCACCGCCCCGGCCTCATGTACCTTATCCGAACCGCCGCGGAGGATATCGGTCAGGACCTGCGGTTTCATCTGCGCCGGGAAACCGACAATATTCAGCGCTGTCAGCGGTGTCCCGCCCATAGCATAGATATCAGAAAGCGCATTGGCGGCGGCGATCTGCCCGAAGGCATACGGGTCATCGACGATCGGCGGGAAAAAATCGACAGTCTGGACCACCGCCTGACGATCGTTTATCCTGAAAACACCGGCATCATCGGCTTTGTTGAAACCCACCAGCAGGTTGGGATCGTTTTCCACCGGCAGATTTTTGAGCACCTCGGCCAAAAACTTTGGCCCCAGTTTTGAGGCTCAGCCGGCACAGGAGACTTCGCCGGTCAGCTTGATCTCTATTTCATCACGGTTATTGTTCATATTCCGGTAACAGGCTTCATTATTTATTTATGTCTAATGATAACAAAAAATCATCCGTTCTGTTTCAACAAATAATTAAGTTTTTGTTTCTGCCTTCTTTTTGTTTTTCGGGGGATTTTTTCATAATGCTGTCGAATTTCATTAATGATCTCTTTCATCATCTTCTTATCACCCAGTTCACCGCACGATTTATACAGCCAGTAGGCACATTCAATAAAATTGTAATAGTTGCCGGTATTGTTGTGTAGCAGATGATACCAAATATTACGATAATTCCGATACGCTCCGTCATACCGTCCGGCATTATACAGTGCTTCGCCAAGAGGCCAGCTGAAGGTATTGCCGGAGGCATATTTTTCCAGCATCCTGCCGCCAAGGGCAATCGCCGAATCGAAATCTTTGCGATCGATCATTATCCATAGCAGGGCCGACAGAGCGGCATCCCTTGAAAAAAGCGAAGAATCGGCGGCCAGTTCGATTTCCTTAATTCCCTTCTCGCGCTCATCCTTGAAAATCCCGAATGATCTTAGCAGGCCCGACCTGACCGATTTCCAGTAATGGTAATTACCCAGACCGAGGTAAAGATCATAGAGGGTGGAATCGACCTCCAGCCCCTTTTGGTAAGCGCTTTTGGCCTTCATGCCCAGTTTGAGGGCTGAAAAATTCGACCGGAACCGCGATTCCCAGAGCGAGCGGTAGGCGTACTGATGTCCGAGATACAGGTAACAGAAAGCCGAATCGCGCCGGGTGCAGTTCTCCAGTCTTTTTTTTGCGGCTGTTTTGGCGCTGTCGCACAGGGCCATGAATCGAGTACCATGCAGGTCTTCCTCTTTGTCAGTCATTTCCGCCTGCAGGGCGGCGGCGCGGTACAGGTAGCCGGCCGGATCGGTACTGTCGATCCGGTACAGCTCAGTAAAGATACTGTCTGCCCGCTGCCACTGGCAGTCGAAAACTGCTTCTTGCCCGTTGATTATCAATTCGATTTTATCGGGAGAATCAAGCGCTGTTAAATTGAGACTGAAAGAAAATATTATAAGACCTAAAAGAGTCATCTTATTTTTTTGCGAAAATCTTTGGCCTTGTCATAAGTCTCGGCAAAATAGGCATTGGTGTCGCGCAAATCTTCGCGGTCGATAATATATTCGAGTATTTTTTCGGCCATTTCGATATCCCCTTTTTGATAAGCCAGACGGGCCATCAGGTATTCGCCTTCCATCACCCCGGCGTCGTCATAATAAGGCGAGTTTTTCCACGCCGCTTTAAGCTCCATCAGTTTTTCTTCGGCCTCGTCGAGTCTCCCCTGCGCCAGCAGGCCTTCGACATAATAGATCAGGATATACGGGTCATCGGGAAGACCGGTGTAAAGCGAGTCGGCCAGGCTCAAGAGATCGCCGTTTCTTTCCTCGGTCCAGTAGATACGCAAAAACGACTCATGGGCCAGTTGCCGGGCAAGGTTACCGTGGGCAATCGCTTTGCGTATCATGGCCATCCCCTCTTCGCGCCGATCGGAGACAAAGGGAAGCCAGAGAAAGTCTTTGGCCTTGATGGTCCGGTAGTACAGATAGGCCCCTTTACCCCAATGAGCATCATAATAGGTACTGTCCAGTTCCAGTGATTTATTCAAATGCGAACTGCATTTCAATCCGTCGCCGAATGCCTTGAACCAGTGTCCGTGAAAAGCGCGGTGTATGGCCCGGTAGCCGAGAGCGGCCCCGGAGATAAAATAAAGCTCCGGATTATCCGGTTCAATGTCTTTCATCTGGTTGCTGCGCTCTATAGCTTCGGTAAGATAACAATTGATCTTTTCATTGAAACTGTCATTCCGGTACTCTTCGGAGAGATTCTGGTAAACCGCTCCGAGCAGAAAATACCCGACCGGGTTGGCGGTATCGGAATCGACGATCTTCTGCGACAGTGCAATAGCATCGCCGTAACGGTTGGTCGATACCGCAATCGAGATTTCATAAACAGAGGAATCTTTCAGGCGGATCCGGGCCCGGGCCGGATTATGCACCAGAACCAGATTGAATAAAATAATATAAACCGGAATTAATTTTATGCCAATCATCATATTCTTATACACTTTGTGAAGATAAGCGATTCAAAGAGTGATTGGCAACTTTTTTCTGGACTAGATGTAGTCGTCGATAGGAATAAGCGGTGTCAGATCGACATTTTTGTTTTCGGTCACAGCTATTGATATAGTACCGTTTTCGAGCCAGTAGATCACCTGGCATTCCCGGCAGACATGTTTGAAATACTCGACACCAGAAATAACCCTTTTTTCGAAATCGGGCAGATCGACACCCTCGGCATGCCCGATAAAGAGTGAAATCTGGTCGGTACCGTCGAAATAGTGCAGGTGGACAAACTGATGACCGAGGACTTCTTCCATCTCCACACCGATGAGACACAGGCCGCTGATATCGCTGTTGAAATTATAATGCATATCATTGGCGAGGAAATTCCGGGCGGTGACCAGATCGGTTACCGGCGAAAGCGCCGGATTGATATTGCTGACAACACCGTTCATGTGGGATTTTTCGAAAGGATAGATATCGACCCTGTGCCGGTAAAATTTCGCGACAGAAAAAGCCGCTACAATACAGAGGACAAGGGCCACAGCCGCGGCCGCGACTACCATGCCGAATCGAAAAGGCCCGCCGGTAATACGCCGCGGATGTCTTTCCGAGGTTTCGATGGTCCGCAGGATACTCGATTTAAGCTGCCGGGATTTTGATTGGGACGAAGCCTTGTCGACCACGAAGATTTTGAACATCTCCTCGAATTGATAGCGCGACATGCAGTCTTTGCAATTATTAAGATGCTCTTTGACTCTCTTTACATCGTATTCGCTGGCTTCTTTATCAATTACATCATACAGTAACTTTAGCGCTTCTTCGCATGTCATTTAGCTGCTTCCTTGACAAAACCATTCTTCACGGCGTACTCCCAAAGTAATTTTTGAAGGAGTTTGCGGCCCCGATGCAGGCGGGATTTAACCGTTCCGATGTTAAGTTTGACGATATCGGCAATTTCCTGATAACTGAAACCTTCGAGGAAAGAGAGAACCACCACCAGCCTGAAATCTTCGGGAAGTTCTTCAATCGCTTTCTTAACATCATCGTCAAAAATCTTGTTGAAAAAGTGCTTTTCGGGATCGTCGGAAGGTCCCAGGGCGGAGAGCTGACCGAACAGGAAGTCGTCATCGACATCTTCGAGATCGATCGTTTGTGGTGTCCAGGCCTTGGCGCGATAGTTGTTGATAAAGATGTTGGTCATTATCTTGAACAACCACGCCCGGCAATTGGAGCCTTCCTGGAACTTGTCCCAAAAACGCCATGCTTTAAGAAAGGTTTCCTGGACAAGATCGTCAGCATCACCCTCGTTCTTTGTCATCCGCAACGCGGTCCTGAAGAGCGAGTCGATGTGGACTAACGCCTCTTTTTCGAACCTTTCTTTATTTTTTAGTTCTTCTGACTGCCGGCTACTCATTAAAGATCCTTAAGTCTCTATCGGGCCGGACAATCGTTACACTCAAAGGTATAACATTTCCGACACGAATCTTGTTCCCTTTTCGAAGGAATGCGCCTGATTAAATTATTGCCGCGCATAATATAGAATATTTGCTTCCTAATTTTATACGGCCAAATCATTAAAACAGGTTAACCGCCGCCCTAAAATCTACAAAAGCGCATGGGATTTAGCAATGAAAAAGCCCTAACAGCTTGTGATACATAGATCTGCCTGTATAATCAAAGATTGGATGAAGCAGTGTTGGGTGAATTTGGCGGTGACTATATCCATTTATGAATATAATTGTATAAATAAATGGGCAAAAAATAGGCCCTTTTGGGCTGGTTATGGTGTGGAGGGTAATTTATACTTAATTAAAAGGGCGAAAATACCGAAGTATTATAATGATATGAAGAAAACAAGGCTATTCCCGATAATTTTAGTTTTGATAACCCTGGCGGTAAACTGGGGATGCGGCGGCGGCGGTGTCACCGACGGCAACGGGACAAGCCAGTATCTGCTTTATGGCGGTCTGGTCAAAAATCTCGATCTGGGGACAGTGGTAACGGCTGTCGAGATGCAAAGAGATGACAGTCTATACGGCGGGGCGGCGCTGTCAATCGGTTCCGACACGCTCATTTATGAAAGTAATTATCTTGCCTATTTCCTCGAAACCGATGTATTAGAGACTCCCTCGGGAGCTTATAATCTCAAAGCTTTTGACTCGTCCTCTTTGAATGAGCAGATTCCATTCAGTGTCCCGGGTGATTTTGAGATAACCTCAATTCAGCTTCCGGATAACCGTGTCAATAATGGAGGTGACCCGGTCCCGCTGGCATGGAGTCTTTCGCTGAATAGCAACGGATATTTCTTCAGCGTGGTTCATAAGGACTCGGCTTATGTCACGGCCGGGTATTCTGAGTTTGTCACCACCGGGACAGCTTCGGCCACTGTCCCCCGCAATGCGTTCCAGCTGTATACCGAACTCGATACCGGCTGGTACTATGTTTATGTGTGCAGTTATCACGGCTCGCCGGCCAGTGATTTTAATCTACCGACTCTCATTCCCGATGGATTCACCGATAATATTTCCAAAATCCGCTTGAACGGGCGATTCGGGACAATTGTGGTGGCTCCGCGTGACTCGATTCATGTCACCTTACAGTAGTCGCAATTATAAATAATTTTCTTACTTTGCATCGATATCGAAATTTCCGATATTATTCGACATGAATAAAAATACCCGAAAAGAACTGATCGCAAGACTAT
>QNAH01000193.1 GCA_003641425.1 Candidatus Zixiibacteriota bacterium | reverse complement strand
TGAATAAGGTAAAGATGGTCATTGATCTTGACCGGTTCAATAATTATTTCAGATTCGGCTTCCTGCGCCCCGGCTCCGACGGCTGTCAGAAGTAATATAACAGCCAAAAGTGATTTCAAGATCTTCATGAGTCCTCCTCGGGATATATGTTATTTGAGTCTACATAGTATTGGTTGCTGAGATGCCGAAATCTTCCAATTTAATTGACGTTACGAATTACGAATAAAAATACTGTATGGCTTGACAATTAATCAATATTTTTATAAAATGACCATCTGGTCATTTTGAGGTATTTGATATGGGCAATGAAAATATTACAGAGGTTTTCAGAAGGCTGAAAAAGGAGAAGAGGGAGCATATTTTTGGGGCGGCAGTGGAGGAATTCGCCGATCAGGGCTACAAGAACGCCTCGATGAACACTCTGGCCAAAGCGGCGGGAGTCAGCAAAGGCTCGATTTTTCAGTATTTCAGGAATAAAGAGTCGCTTTTTGATTTTGTCTTAAGCGCCGCCACCGATAAGGTAAAGCATTATCTTCGCGCTGTTCGTGATGATTCCGCCGGGCAGGATTTTTTCTCAAGGATAAAAAACCTGTTGCATGCCGGTTTTCGATTTATCAGGAAGCATCCGCATCTGGCCCGTATTTATTTTCATGTATTACAATCCGGCGATGCGCCCTACGGGACAAAAAAGCTGATGGCGCTTCACCGGAAAGCGCAGGGATTTCTGGAAGATATTGTCCGCGAAGGGATTGAAAGATGTGAGTTGAGAGCGGATATCGACATTAAAAAGACGGTTTATTTGCTTAATACCATATCGAATAGCCTGCTTCGCTCCTATTATATCAAATTTCTGGCTCCCGGGTCCGATCTGTACCGGGCGGATGAGAGCAAGCTGAATGACTGGATCGAAACTACGGCTGAGTTTATAAAACGGGGAATTGAATCATAGAGTAAAGCTGACAGAAGGACTTTTTATGAATAAAAATATGAATAAATCGATACTGCTGTTGATCATAGCGCTTTTGATCGCAGGATGCGGAACCGAAAAAAAACCGGTTGAAGAAAGCAAAATCATTAAATTCGGGACAATCTCGGCTCTGCAGTCGCTGCCGTTGTTTGTCGCGGATACAAAGGGATTTTTTAATGATGAAGGTCTTAAAGTAGAACTGGTCAATTTTAATTCAGCCTCGGAAAAAGATATTGCTGTCATTTCCGGCGCGATTGACGGCTATTTCGGGGATCTCTTCACACCGACCGTTATCGAGGCCAATGGGTCAAATATCGCCATTGTCGCGGTCGGTTATGATACCCGTTTCGATCGGCGAATGTTCGGGATTCTCGGGAAGCCTGATGGCGGATATGGTAAACTGCGTGATCTTAAAGATATTCCGATTGCTGTCTCATCAAATTCGGTTATCGATTATCTGACCGAATCATTACTTCTGTCTCGGGGATTGAGTAAGGCCGACATTCAGTTTACCGAGGTCAAGAATATCGGTTTGCGCATGCAGATGTTACTATCCGGTCAACTCGATGCCGCAACGCTTCCGGAACCGCTGGTGACGGCGGCGGTGGCTAACGGCGCCGTTCTTCTGGCCGATGATGCCGAAATGTCCACCAGTCAGACAACCCTGATATTTCGTGCTGATTTTATAAAGGAAAATCCCGAAACGGTTAAAAAGTTTATGTCCGCAGTGGCGCGGGCGAACAGATTTATAAATGAAAATCCGGATGAGGCCCGTCCGGTGATGGTGCAATTCATTCGTCTTCCGGAGCCGTTGAAGGGTTCTTATCCGGTACCTCGTTTCCCGGATCTGAAAATGCCTGTCCCGGAGACTATGAGCATCGTTGTTAACTGGCTCTTTGAAAAGAATGTTATACCAAAAAAACCAGATTATACCGAACTCACCGATGACCGGTTCCTCCCCTGATCTGATCGAAGCCAGGGAGGTGTCAAAAATATACAGGAGCGAAGACAGCGCTGTTAAGGCGCTTGCTTCTGTCGATTTGTCGGTGCGGCAGGGTGAATTAATTGTTCTGGTCGGACCGTCGGGATGCGGTAAGACCACCCTGCTTTTAATACTGGCCGGACTGGAAAGTGCCACCAGGGGCAGGGTATTTTTCAGCGGCCGCGAGCTTGACGGCCCGCGGCGTGAAATCGGACTGGTGTTACAGGATTACGGTCTTTTTCCGTGGAAGACAGTACGCTGTAACATCGAATTGGGACTTGTCATTCGCAGGGAGCCGATCGACTCGGATAAAGTCGATGCCATGCTTGAAGAACTCGATATTGCCGACAAGGCAGATCTTTTTCCACAACAGTTGTCGGGCGGTCAAAAACAACGGGTTGCGATTGGACGGGCGCTTATACTGAATCCGCAACTGCTTCTGCTCGATGAGCCGTTTGCCGCGCTCGACACCCTGACACGCGAAAGACTTCAGGATCTTGTTTTAGATGTCTGCCGGTCGCGCGGATTGGGTATGGTCATGGTATCGCATAATATTCCCGAAGCGGTCAGGCTGGGTGAAAAAATAGTCGTGATGACCGGACAGCCGGGGCGTATTACAAGAATAATCGAAAATCCGATGGCACGGAATACGGATTACCGGGCATCCGATCAGTTCTACAATATGACGCGAATACTTCGCCGGGAACTGGAGGGCGGGAATGCGTAAGTATTTTCAGTACATCCTGACCCTGGCCGGTCTTTTAATCGTCTGGCAGATCGTCAGTATGATCATCGGCAGTTATGCTTTGCCCGGCCCGGTGACGGTTTTACAGAAACTTGCCGATGACGCCCGGTCGTTTCAGTACTGGCGGCATATCGGCACCTCGGTTTATCGCATTACGGCCGCTCTGGCGATCGCCTTTGTGATGGCGGTACCTCTGGGGCTTTTTCTGGGGATGTCGCCCCGGACCGACCGCCTGGCCAAACCGCTTATATATCTTTCATACCCGATACCGAAAATAGTCCTGTTACCGATTGTCCTGCTGATATTTGGACTGGGCGATATGGGAAAAATAGTAATGCTGGCGATGATCCTGTTTTTTCAGCTTCTGATTACTACCCGAGATGCCGCCCGGGGTGTCAGCCGAGAGGCGCGCTATTCACTGTTCAGTCTGGGCGGCACGAAGCGCCATCTGTTCAGGCATGTTGTCTGGCCGTCATGCCTTCCGGCTGTGTTCACGTCACTCAGGATAGCGACCGGCACGGTCGTGGCGGTGCTTTTCTTTGTCGAATCGATCAGCACGCGGTACGGCATGGGCTTTTATATTCTCGATGCCTGGGGACGGGCCGATATCCCGCAGATATTTGCCGGGATGATTTCGCTGGCTGTCCTGGGGGTGATACTGTACGAATCATTTGATTTTATGGAGCGGATATTTTGTCGATGGAACCGGATTTGAATAAAAAACCGCTAAACGAATGGTCCGAGAGAGAGCGCATCAGGACCGTCAAAAAAATATTCAGCACCATAACGCCGCGCTATGACCTTCTCAATCATATCCTGTCGGCCGGACAGGATATTCGGTGGCGTAATTTTACATCGCGGCGGCTTCCGGAAAAGGCGACACGTGTTCTCGATGTTGCGACCGGTACCGGCGACCTCGCCATAACCATCGCCAAAAAACACCCTAGGCTGCATGTCACCGGGGTGGACTTTGTCAAAGAGATGATGGAGGTCGCCGAGGAAAAAACACGACGCGCCGGTTTAATGTCAAAGATAGATTATGTCTCCGGCGATGCCATGCGACTGCCGTTCGATAACAATATGTTCGATGCCGCGACTATCGCTTTCGGATTCAGGAATATCTCGAACCGGATCGGCGCCCTCCGGGAAATGTCGCGGGTGATAAAAAGCGGGGGGAAAGTGCTGGTGCTGGAGATGACGCTTCCGCGCGAAACCGTCTCGAGCCGGTTTTTCAAATGGTACCTTAAAAACGTGCTTCCCCGGGTCGGCCGTGTGATCTCGGGGAATAAGGATGCTTATGATTATCTGTCGAATTCGATCGAGGATTTTCTCAAGCCTGATGAATTAACAGAATATTTCAAGCAGGCCGGTCTGCACGAAATTAAGGTTTTTCCGCTGACTTTGGGGATCACCTGTCTGCACGAGGGTATAGTTCCTTGAGCAGCGGCATTTTCAGGGCGTGGTGTCAGGCCAGCCGCCCGCAGTTCTACGTGGCGACACTTATCCCGCTGGCATTGGGTGCGGTGCTGGCGGCCTCGGAAAATGACTGGAATCTTTTGCGCTGGCCGGCAGTTTTGATTGCATCCTTCCTGGTACACCTCAACACCAACCTGGCCAACGACTATTTCGAATATTTTTCCGGTGCCGACGAGGGCGATTCGATCGGGGGCAGCAGGGTACTACAGGAGGGCAAGATAACCCTGACACAGATACGCAGTTTTATGATCATCGCATATGCTATCGCCTGCCTTATCGGAATCTGGGTACTATTGATCACCAGGGCGTGGTGGCTGGCCGGTATTATGATATTTGCTTTTTTATCGTCGATTTACTATACCGCCCGCCCGGTTCGCTACGGCTATCACGGTTTGGGTGAGTTATTTGTAGGGATAAATATGGGACCGGTCATGGTCGTGGGGACCTATGCCGCCCTGACGGGGCGATTTTCGACACGGCCGCTGTGGTTGTCGATACCGGTTGGCATTATGGTGGCATTGATACTGTACTATCAATCACTGCCGGATATAGAATCCGACCGCAAAATCGGCAAATACACCCTGGCGGTGCGCCTGGGCAGGAAAGGATCGTTATGGGGTTACCGGGGCTTTATAGCCGTCACATATATAGCGGTGGCCCTGCTGGTATGGCATGGTGATCTGCATTTTTCGGCGTTGCTGACACTGATAACACTGCCGCCGGCAGTTATGGTGGATAAAATGATACGAACAATGCCCGACTGGGTCGAGCTTCACAGCCGCGGGGGAAAAGTCCGGCTTTTCTATTTGCTCAACGGCCTGATAATCGTCCTGGCGGCGGCACTGTTCTGACAATTTACGAAGGGGAATAAAACCATAATCTATTTGTAAGGGAAGACTCATGAAAAAAATCATCATCCTTGTAATCGGCCTGTTTGTAATTTCGACGGCGCTGAGCGCGCAGATCGTTAACAGCGAGATGACAGTACGCTGGGACGAAACCGAAGAAACGCTTATCCCCGAAGACGGCGCTCCGCCTCCGGCGACCGGGGTCGATGCCTCGCAATATCTCGGACGGATCAGACTTCAGGATAAACGCAATTTTCCCGTGCTTGAGGTGCGCTACCTGATGAACAACAGCTATGATCAATCCGATATTCGCGATTTACGTCTGGCCGGACTGGTGCCGCTTGCGAAATCCGGATTTTTTGTCAAAGGTATCTTTGTCGATCAGAAAACAGATGATGCCGGCGCCTCCAGTGCCTACGCCGCCTATATTATGGGTAGGGCGGGGAAGATAAACCTGGCGGCCGGGCTCGATTACAATGATGCTTCGGGCGAGGGAGACGAAGTCTATTCGATCCGCGCCAAGTACAAATATGACAGGTTCAATTTCATGGCCGGGCTGTCGTCGCAGCCGGATAAACACGAGCGTCTTACGGGCGGTGTTTTGATCGATCTTCCGGACCAGTTCATGCTG
>QNAH01000192.1 GCA_003641425.1 Candidatus Zixiibacteriota bacterium | reverse complement strand
TAGACGGCCAGTTGCCCTTGAATGGAATTCGGTTACTGGAGGCGAGATTGACAGCGACCGCCAGCAATGACGAAAAAACAATAATAATTACGGCCTGTTTAATTCTTGTAAACATATAATTTATTACAATTCAACTGATTAAAGGTTCAATCCAATTATTTTAATCCAAATAATATTATTTTTACGATTGCGTTTGTCAACAAATTTGAAATTGTGCGGAATAAAAAATTGCGGCCGGTTTAGCCGGCCGCAAATGTCAAATTTTTCAACCTGTATTGCCAATGAGATTGAGATCGAATACCGGGCTAATGCCCGGCCTGCCTGAAATGTATTCCTGATTCCCATTTCAGGTCAAGTAAATCAAATTTTCCCGCCAGTATTCTTGTCACTACTTTGACGAATTTCTCAGGGCTCAGACCCTGCAAACCATAGGGGTGCCAACAATCTTTGGCCCCGACTACGGCGAACTTCTCTGCTTCTTTTCTCGGGGGCATGACAATTCTCCCGTTTAGCCTTTAGTTTTAGTACATTTAACAAATGAAGGGCTATTGGGGGTGCTCTAATCCAGCCTTTTATCACCTCCTCATCATGAGGTACTAAAATAAATCAATTCGAAAATCCTAAGGTGCTCCGCATACAATCGGGTACTTGGCGGTAAAGAAAGTGAGAATATTTACTTTAATAATAGTATTTACTATACCCTTGTCAAGGCCTTTCTAACAAAAATATTCAATAAAACATACTATTAAAATCATCTGTTTTTTAAAATTATATTCACGATTTATGCCCGACAATCTGCCTTACTTCGTCGGGTGATATTTTATACTTTTTCGATAATTCAATAATGATTTCATCGATCGATACTCTTTTCTCATAAGAAGTTAGGTCACCAGGAAGTCGTTTGGTCAGATCGTTGAAATCACTTTTTACATTGGACGAAACCGAGGATTTCGATATTTGCTTTTTGGTCTTTTGAGGCGAGGTATTCGCTTTGTTGGTCTTTTGTTTGTTGAGTTCCGCTACCAGAAGACTCTCTTTATTCGCGAAATACTCATTCAGACTGTCGATCTGCGAAAGATAAAACGATTCGAGATTCTGAATTGAATCGACATATATCCTTGTCGTATCGTCGAGTTGTTCGAGAATAACACTGTCGCGCGTACGAAAATACTCTTCTTTCAGCAAAGTGATCTTTTCCGCTGTCCGCTTCGCCGAAATGTTCGACTTGATCACCGAGATTCCAATAATCGCGGCGACCAGGACGATAACGGCAAGCAATTTTATTGCATTTTTCTTCATAATAAACCTGTCTTCCTTCGAAAGAAAATAGGCCTGTCAAAATGAGATGTCAAGTTTGAAATCAGGGTACCACGGTCACTGTGCCGGTCATGCTCGGATGAATGGAACAATGGTAAGGATAAGTGCCGACGGTGTTGAAAGTCACCGAATAAGTGTCATCCTGGAGTAGATCACCTGATCCGGCGAACGCACCGTTGTCGCTCCTGATCGTGTGTCGCACCTCGTCCAGATTTTCCCAGGTTACCATTGCTCCAGCCCTGACAGTGATATTTGACGGGCTGAACGTGAAATTCGTGATGGAGACTCTGTTGGTCACGGTCCCGCCGCCGTTATTATCTCCCCCGCCAGGATTGGTCGGAGTATTGACGATACTGTCGTTGTCATCGGATGAACAGGAAATAATCGACATTGCGGTAAACACAAGTAAAAATAGAAAAAACAAGCCTGATTGTCCGGCTTTAAACATGATTGCCCCCTTTGAAATTATCTATTGATGCTTTATATATTAGAAAACAGATTAATGGAAAAATATGTTCCATTAAAAAATACCCGGCTCATCCTTGAGCCGGGATACATTCGCCGCCAAAGTCTATCCCCCGAAATCTCTTGACGGCTCATACAGGAAATGCTGCTCTCTCCCTGCATCTATTTATACGTTATTCAAAAGACGAGGTTTTATTTATTTTCTTATTTTTAGAAACAGATATACCCATGGCTTCACCATGGACCACCAGCCGACAAAAGGTTTTATCTTGCTGTAATTGCTTCTATCGCCTGGATATATCATCGAAATCGGAACTTCCGCGATTCTGTATCCTCCCCGAATAACATGATAATGTATGTAATATTCCATCTCATATCCACTTAGCCAGTCCTGGGCGATGTCGAAACGTTTATCGTCGAATAATCCAAGTTTATACGCCCTGAAACCGCAGGTGACATCGGTCCCCTTAAATCCGGTTAAAACGCGCGCTATGTATGTAAATAATTTAATCATTACTCCTCTGAATAAAGGTAAATTGGGCGACTGCCCGCCCGGCAAATATCTGGATCCCTGGACATAGTCGGCCCGATCACTTACGATCGGCGATATCAATCGTTCGATTTCGGACGGCATCATTTTACCATTGGCCGCCATGATGACAATGATATGATAATCATGTTCCCGGCCGTATTGTATGGCCTCGCGGATACCTGCCCCGATCCCCAGATTATGTTCGTGCCGTATCAGATCGAATCCCTTCGATTTCAGAAAATCCGCACTGCCATCGGTGGAGCCGTCATCGACAAAAAGGATGTCATAAAATCTGTTTTCGGGGAAATCAGCTACGAGTTTTTTAAGCTTGTCGCCCTCGTTATAAGAAAAGAGCGATACCAGTATATTGGAGTCAGGCATTATGGATTTTCATCCCGATCGGCATACGGCCACCATACATATGGCCTGTCATAAGCGTCAATTCGACAGGTTAGTTCATCGACTTTTTTTATCACGCGGGCCGGATTACCGGCCGCGACCATCATCTCGGGAATATCGCCGGTTATAACTGAACCGGCACCGACAAGCGCCCCGCGGCCTATTTTAACCGCCGGAAGAAAAGTGCAGTTGGCGCCGATTTTTACCAGGTCGCCGACAATCGCTCCGCCGCCGCATTCTTTATATTTGGGACAGTTCATCGGGTGCGGGTCATCGGTGAATACCGTATTGGGCCCGACAAAAACATACTCCCCGAGCGTCACCATCTCCAGAAAACAGCCCGAGTGAATCCGGCAGCCGTCACCAATCCTGTTTTCGAATTCAAGGACCGCATTGGTTCCGATCGAGACATTGATACCGATATTATTGTTCTCTCGTATCGATGCTCCCTGACCCGATTGAAAACCCTCGCCGATTTTGTTTCCGGCATAAATGGTCGTAAACGGTCTGATGATACTGTTGGCTCCGATTGTCAGATTGAGCTCACCCTCGTCAGCGTCCCGCGGTGGCTGGCCGAGAACCACCGGACCGTAGATAACCGTCCCGGCCCCGATCAGGACATTGTCATATATTTTGACATCGCCGATTATCCTGACGTTCATCATAGCTTGATCACCTTTCCGCCCTGCTTAAGAGAATTGTTAGCCGCCTCGAGGATTTTTACCACCCGCAATCCGGCCGCCCCGTCGGTCAATGGTCTCCTGCCGTCATTTACCGAATCATAAAATTCGCCGGCCACCAGATTGAGCGCTTCGATCAATTCCAGTCGCGGCGCCAGCATATCGCCGGTCCGGTACTGTATCAGAATATCGTAGGCCTCTTCCCTTTTCTTGATATAATCCACACCCTTGTTATATACTTTTACCTTTTCCGACGGCTCGACATCATCGTAAACGATCATCTTTTTAGAGCCGCAGATCAGCGTCTTGCGCACCTTCACCGGGGCCAGCCAGTTGACATGCACATGCCCGATCAGTCCGGAATCATAAAGCACCGATATATACGCCATATTTTCGATCCCGCCGCCAAAATGCGCCACACCCGTGGCCGAGATCATTCGCGGTGGCTGATCCAGCAAGTGATCCATTATCGACACATCATGCGGCGCCAGATCCCAGATAACATTGACATCGCTCTGGAACAATCCCAGGTTGACCCTGACCGAATCGAAATAATACAAATCGCCCAGTTCGCCCGATGCTACCAGTTCCTTTATCTTTCTAACGGCACCGGTGTAAATAAAAGTATGATCGACCATTAGGGTAAGATTTTTTCGCTCGGCCGTTTCGATCAAAACTTCCGCCTGTTCGGTGGTGGCCGTCATCGGCTTTTCCATCAGTATATGTTTACCATTTTCAAGCGCCTCCATACCCAGCGTAAAATGGGTCGAAACCGGAGTAGCGATCACGACCGCATCGATCCCGCTGTTATGCAGTATATCGTTGCAGTCGCGCGATATGATCGAGATATGGGGATAAAGCCTTGAAATATATTCCAGCCGCTCCGGCCGCAGATCGGAAACGCCGACCACGCGGGCATCCTCGAGGGCGTTAAAATTCCTGACAAGATTCGGCCCCCAGTAGCCACATCCGATTATCCCTATATTCATGCTCACTCCTAAAAATAATATCTGGCTTCGTTGAGCCGCTTTACTTCCAAAATTATGCGATACCGCCCGGACTGCCGTCCCGCAGACGGCGATAAATCATCTTTTGCGATTCGGCGCAAGCCGGTATCGTCAATATAATAACTTATTGCCGAATCGGAAGAAAGAATATAATCAACCCACATCCTCGGATCGCCCTTCTCGACAAATCTCTCAATCGAAGAATGTGTCAAACTCGGCATCTCGACCTCATCCCCGCCTTTGATATTATAACCGCCGCCAAGATCGACAAATCCGGATTCGCCGTTCTCCACGATAATATCGATATATCCGTCCCGGTCAAGCAACTGATTAAAAACCGCCGGATTCAACGGTACAAAACGCCATGATGGAATCTCTTCCGGCCCGATATCGAGCAGTGTCTGAAATACATTATAGGTCATTTTTTTGTAATAAAATTGACTGATCGGCGGCTGATTGACACGTAAAGGCGATCTCTGCCCGTTGACAGTCAGGTAAAACGGCCCCGGGCGATCCTTGTCGGTCACCATATCCAATCCTATCCTTACCCCCTCACCGGTCTCCAGACGGAAGCTGTCCGGCACATAAATACGAACACCCGCCGCCTGATTTGCTCTGTCCAGCCGGCATTTCCATCCCGCCCAATTATCTGTCGAGCCGGATGACACCGATGTCACAAGCAAAATTATAATAACCGGCACCATGATCATCTTAATAGTCCGGGATCGTCCGATTTTATTCGATAATACTCGATAGCAAAAGTAAAAAAGCATCAGCGCGCAAATTATTTTCAATATTGTAATTACATAGACACCCGCACCTCCCAAAAATCTTACACCCATACCCGGCGGCACCACGAACAGCATCAAAATTCCTATCAACACAAGTATAGCATTCAATATTAATCTCGACGGAATTCCATTTTCCAGCCTTGATTGAATATACTCATAGATTTTTATCAATACCGCCGCCGAGGCGATAATTACAAACGGCATGGCATTCAGGTTGTACCGCGCCAGTGCATGAAAAACCACATGAATACCCGTATAATACAGCGGCAAGAACAAAAGCAGGATCGATCCCTTTTTCGACTTGGCGCAGAATATAAAAATCCCGAACAGCCCGGTGATGACTATCAAAAAATGATAAACACCCCAGAACCCCGGCCCGAATATAAAACTCTGTTTGAAATCATTGTATGGCTGGGCCCACAGTCTCAAAAACTTTTTCACCAGCAATCCCGCATATCCAATCGGTTTTTCGGCTAT
>QNAH01000191.1 GCA_003641425.1 Candidatus Zixiibacteriota bacterium | reverse complement strand
TTTGCGGCCTCGATTGTCGCCAGGGGTAATAAGGTTATTATCGAGGGCACGCCTGATGAAGTCCGACAGGTCATCGACCTGCTTGACGACCTGATGACGCGGGTAAGGCATGGAGATTACATCACCGAGCAGTATCTTAATTACTCCATGGAAATGGTTCGCGAGGGGCAGGGTGGTCCGGCTTCCATTATAGCCGAAGATCCGCATACCCTGGCACATCTCAAACGCGAGGTGCGTCCCAAGACGGTCGGGCAAAAGTTTTACCTGGACAATATCAAGAAGAATGATATCGTTTTTTCAATCGGCCCGGCCGGTACCGGGAAAACATACCTGGCCGTAGCGGTGGCGGTGTCGGCCTTAGAGGAAATACGGGTAGACAGGATAGTTTTAGTACGTCCGGCGGTCGCGGCCGGCGAGTCGCTTGGCTTCCTTCCGGGCGATATCCGCGCCAAGGTTGATCCATACCTGAGGCCGGTCTATGACGCTTTGCACGAGATGATGGACGCCGACAAAATAAAGAAGCTGCTCGATCTCGGTGTCATCGAGATAGTCCCGCTGGCATTTATGCGCGGGCGGACTCTCAATCATACGTTTGTTATTCTGGATGAAGCGCAGAATACCACTCCGGCTCAGATGAAGATGTTCCTGACACGACTGGGAGAAGGCTCACACGCGGTGATTACCGGCGACATTACCCAGATAGATTTGGATGAAAAAAGATCGTCGGGTCTGGTTGTAATTCAGAAGATATTAAAAGACATTCAAGGCATAGAATTTGTATATTTATCGGACAAGGATGTCGTGCGCCACGCGCTGGTGCAGAAAATAATTCGAGCTTACGAGAAGTTCGAAAAAAAACGTCGAAAGGGGTAGAAAGGGACAACCCCTGATATATGTATAGAATCCTGATTAGATTAAAAAGACTGATCAAGCGATTCCTCAAAGTCAAGGCTGAAACACGTCAGTCTTTGACGACGCGAACAAGCAGCAAAATATACAAATACCTGATGCTGCTGATGGCGGCATCGCTGATTACATTTCTTTACCCGGCCGAGAACTTTCTCAGACCATTTGATTATCCTCGAAAGGGTGAAGTGGCCCAGAAGGATATTATTGCACCATTTCGATTTAATGTGATCAAATCGCCGGCTGAACTTCGCGAGGAAAAGGAAGCCGTCGCCAATTCGATTCCCACAATTATAGAATATAATACCGATCTGGTGGATTCCACGCTGGAGAAATTTGATCATTTTATGACGCGCGGTGAGGAAACGGCCGGTCAAATCGATTCAGTAATGGCCTTGAATGACATACCGCCGGAAACCAAAGAATACATCGCCGATTCATTGCGACAGGCTCTGCGGCAGGAATTTCCATTTATCCGATCTGCCGCAATCGAAAAGCTTCTGGCCAATGAAAATATTAATCTTGCCAGATCCATTATCGATGACATTCTCCGAAATCAGATATATTTTACCGGTGTTCTGCCGAACCGGGATGTTCTTCCCGAATCCAAAAATCGCTCGGTAATTGTGAGGATAGGAAAGCGTGAGATATTCATTGTCCGGGATAAACTTCTGGATCTATCGCTGTCCTATGTCAATTATCTGTCGGCGCTTAACAACCGCTACCTGGTCGATTCGTTCGATATTGATGCGTATTATGAATATGGACGAGATTTCATAATACCCAACCTGACCGTAAACATCGAGGAAATGCAGTCGCGGAAAGCGGAAGCGATGGCGGAGATCTCCGATATCAGTGAAGTAATTACTGTTGGGGATGTCATTGTCAGGTCGGGATCGCGAGTTACCCCGCGCCAGGAAAAAATACTTGAACAGATGTATCGCCAGGAAAAGGCATTATCGAAGGAAAAAAGCTGGTTCACCGCGATCTTACCGGAATTAATACGCCTCTTACTAATATTGGCCTGTTTTTTTGCTCTCTATATGTATTTATATTATTTTCAAAAAAAAGTATATCTATCCAATCCCAAGATACTGGCCCTGTTTTTTGTTTTCGGCCTGGAATTGATTCTTGTTTATTTCGTGGGTATCAGGTGGGAGCTATCGCTTTATCTTTATCCGGTGGCGATCTTTTCGATTTTGATAACGGTGCTTTTCGATGCCGAGATCGGCACATTTAATGTATTTATTCTCGCCCTGCTGCTTGGAATTCTCCATCGTTTCAATTTTTCGATTACGCTGGTCACGATAATTGTCGGGATGGTTTCCTGCTTTTCAATACAGCGGGTCCGGCACAGGTCCGATTTCTTCAAGGCGGTGCTGTATCTGTTACTGACCTATACAGTGCTTATTTTTGTGCTTGAATCATTTAAGGTGGTTCCATCGGATAAGATGCTCAATCTTTTTGGTTTCGGATGGGCCAACGCGATTTTATCACCGCTTCTGGCCATGGGTATCCTCCCGGTATTTGAATCACTGTTCGGTTTTACAACCAATATCACCCTGCTGGAACTGTCCGATCTGAATAATCCGCTGCTTAAACGTCTGGCGCTCGAGGCTCCGGGGACTTTCCACCATTCGTTCCAGATCGGGAATCTGGCCGAAGCCGCGGCCAAGGCCATCGACGCCAACCCGCTTCTGGCGCGGGTAGGTGCGTATTATCATGATATCGGCAAGATGGAGATCCCTGAGTATTTTGTGGAAAACCAACTGGGCATCAAATCCAAACACGAGAGCCTGACACCGACCATGTCGGCGATTGTGTTGATATCACATCTGAAAAAGGGGCGGCAGATTGGCGAAGAGGCCGACCTGCCGGACGAAGTCCTGAATTTCATAGAAGAACATCACGGCACCATGATTATGTCGTATTTTTATAATAAAGCCAAAGAGATGGGTGTCGAGAATCCGCCGGAAAGCGAGTTCCGGTATCCCGGGCCAAAACCGCAGACCAGAGAGACGGCGATCGTCATGCTGGCCGATTCGGTCGAGGCGGCCAGCCGGACTTTGACCGACCCCAAACCGGCCCGTATCAGGAATTTGGTGCAAAATATAATAAATGATCGATTTCAGTCGGGTGAACTTGAGGAGTGCCCCCTAACGTTGAAAGATCTGGCCATGATTCGTGAATCATTCACTCAGGTTCTTATCGGCGCCTTCCATCACCGGATCGAATACCCGGATAAAGAAGAGGAAAAATAAGTGCAGGTGAATATATTCTCCGATTCCGACCGAAGGATTCCGCGGAAAAAAATCAGGGAGCTGATCTCTTTGATCGAAGAGGAAGAGGAACCTCCGGACAGTACAATCAATATCATCTTTGTCCGCGACCGCAAAATCGCCCTGCTTAACCGTAATTATCGGGGTAAAAGCGGGGTCACCGATGTTCTCTCGTTCAATATAGATAACGAACCGGGAGAGAGTAATATTTTCGGCGAAATTTATATTTCCACCGATACCGCCGCCCGGAATGCGGCCATCCTTAAAATAGGCTTTCATAAAGAAATCCTTCATCTTTGTTGCCACGGTTTATTGCACCTACTGGGCTATGATCATGAAAAAGACGATGACGCGAAGATAATGGAAGCCAGGGAGAGACAATATCTGGGGGGGATGGAATGATGGTTTTGGCGATTTATATTGTCATCGTTGCTCTTATTCTCTATCTGGGATATGTCCTTTCGCTTTACTCATCGGTAGCTTATATCGAACCGGAACGTATCGAACATGTTGCCGAAAAGCTGTCGGGTCTCAGGCAGAAATACCTGGCCGAGATTTTGGACAGCCCCCGTATTTCGATGCAGTTGATAATCGTTTTCAAATCGCTGGCACTTCTTTTGCTATCGCTTCTGGCCATCCTGATTGCAGATTGTCTGGTTGAGTGGTATAATTTCAAGATAGGTGTCAGCTACATAGTCGGACTGGCGGTTATCTGGGCCGTGTATTTGACTTTTATCGAGATACTGCCCAAACGCAGGGTTCTGCGGCTGGGCGACAGACAGATCGTGAAATATCTTCCGCTTTATGTATCCATGTATATTCTTTTCAAGCCAATCGTCAATTTATACGGCCGGCTTTTTTCCCGAGATATGATTGACAGGATTCCTGAGGAGCAGAAAGAAGATATCATCGAACGAGCCATCGAGACGGTTGCCGATCAGGCCGGTGTCGCCGAGCCGATAATCGAGGAAGACGAGAAGGAAATGATCGGGCAGATATTCCAGCTCGATGTTACCGAGGTGCGAGAGGTGATGGTGCCGAGGGTGGATATCAGGGGGCTCGATAAAAACACTTCCATAGATGATATTCGCAATATTACACGTGATGTCGGGTTTTCTCGCTACCCGGTATTTGACGACACGATCGACAATATCATAGGTATTCTTTATGTCAAAGATCTGTTCACAGGCTTTTCTACCGAGTCGGGCAGTTTCGACCTGACCGAATACATGCGCAAACCGTATTTCGTTTCGGAGAAGAAAAAAATCTCCGAATTACTGGCCGAGTTCAAGACAAATAAGGTGCATATTGCCATTGTGGTCGATGAGTACGGCGGTACGGCGGGCCTGGTAACCCTTGAAGATATCCTTGAAGAAATTTTCGGTGAAATCCAGGATGAGCATGATTTCGAAAAGGAACCCATGATCCGCCTTTCGGATAACTCTGTCAGGATTAATTCCAATCTGGCGGTTGAAAAACTTGTCGAGGAATTCGATCTCGAGTATGAAACCGGTGAATTCGAGACAGTTGGGGGGCTTATTTATGATTTGGTCGGTTCGGTGCCGACACCCGGAACTGTATTGCGATGGAAAGATGTATTACTGGAAGTCGAAAAGGTCGAGGGCCAGCGGATTTTATCGGTCAAGGCATGGGTGAAGAAAGACACTGGCGAATAATATTACTTCATGCAATCAATAGGCCAGCAGATTATCAGGGGCATTTATTTTATTCCTGCCTGTTTTTCATCTTTCGTGAAATTATTTTTATGGGTAATAAAATGAGATCATATATAAATACCAGCGAAGCCGCGACAAGTATTGGCCAGACCGATAATGCCGGATAGAAAATACGAGATCCCTGGGCAAGGGTTACACCGGACAGCAGGGCAAAATAAGTATATGTTGATATCAGAAATATTGCTACGGCGATATTTTTTCTCGCGAGAACGACAAATCCAACCATCACCAGGACCAGAACAAAAGGATTCTTGAAGTCTTGACTCAATCTGTCGTCGATAAACTTGAATTGTCTCGAATATTGAGGTAACTGTCTATGCTGAAGAGTGGAAATTGAAATTACATTTTCGAGCATAGTCGAAAAAAATGTGTGGATAAACAGGCCGGGATGTTTTCTAAAAATCGAAATTATCAGATCGACAGCATCATCGTTTAATTCCTTAAAATTGCCGGCCTTGATATCGGGCTCCATTGATTTAAATATCGAATCACGGAATTGCCGAAATTCATACGGTGATCGGTTCTGGCTCTTGTGAATTACCTTACCGGTAAGGAAGATTTTCGCGGCGCTGACTCCGGTTCCGGAGACTGTCGGGGTGTTATAAGCGGCCGTATTTCGAATGACCCACACGGCCGGAAGCAAAACAAATAGTAATATGGCCACGACAATTTTTCGGTATTTATTTTTATGATGCGATGCAATTCCCGTAAATGGATACAGCAGAGCGAAAATGATTAGCAGCAATGGATAGAATAAGGCGACCGATCGAACCAGAACGGATAGTCCACCCAGTATTCC
>QNAH01000190.1 GCA_003641425.1 Candidatus Zixiibacteriota bacterium | reverse complement strand
TCAGGCCAGTTTCAACTCGATTATTACCAATCACCTGCCGCTGGGAGCAACGATTGAGATATATCTCGACAGCGACCCGTCCCGCCTGAACGCCGATCAGGCGCAACTGGTGCTGGGACCGTTCGAGATTGCCGCCGGTGAAGTCGGTGAAGGCAATACTGTTGACGAGGCGGTCACATCCGAAATCGTGATTCCTCTCGATAGTCTCGATATAAAAATCCTCGACAATCCCGTCATTTATTCGACCCAATCGATTCGCCTGAACGGAAACGGCATCGATCCGGTCAAAGTTGTCGCGACCGATTATATCGGACTTACCGGTTATATCCAGGTGGAATATCAGTTTGACGGTGAGTTCTAAGGATAGAATCATGTCCAGGATTTATAAAACCAGAACGGAAGGTGTCCCGGAGGAAAGTATGAAGACAAAAGTTTTTGTAATAGTTTTTCTACTCTGCATGATCGCCGTCGCCGCCGATGCCGGCGGTCTCTCGGCCGCGCGTGCGGTGGCAATGGGTGGGGCCCATGTCGGGCTTGCCCGCGGTGTCTATGCCCCCCTGTATAATCCCGCCAATATCGGCCTGTCGGAATACCGAGAGAACGCCGTGGAAGTCGCCGGGGTAGGGGTCCAGATCAACAATAACAGCTTTACTCTTGAAGATTATAACGAATATACCGGCGCCCTTTTGACGGAAAACGATAAATCGGTCATTCTGGGGAAAATCCCTGCTGAAGGACTTAAAATCACCGCCGAGGCCGAAGCCGGAGCGATGTCGGTCTCGCTGGGATCGCTGGTTATGTCAATCAATGGGGTTGCCGCCACCGAGGTTAATCTTGGCAAAGACGCCCTCAGACTATTCCTCCAAGGCAATGGAATAAACGAGGAGTTTACTCTCGAGGGGATGTACAGCGAGGCGATCGCCTATGGCTCTGCCGGATTGTCTTACGGTATCCCTGTTTATGTGTCCGGGACCCGGCAACTGGCCCTGGGTGCCACGGTTAAATATATCCGCGGATTCGCCTATGAAGATGTTGTCGAACTAAGCGGCGGTGTGGTCACTCTTGCATCCGGGTTTTTCGGCGAGGGGACCATGATCGCAAGAACCGCAACCGGCGGCAGCGGCTACGCTATGGATATCGGGGCCGCCTTGAAACTGAATGACAGCTACACCGCCGGAGTCAGCTTCAGCAATGTTTTCAGTAATATTACATGGAATCATGAAACCGAGGAACACGGGTATCATTTTGAACTCGACACCCTTAATATCGATCAAATAGATGATGATTCCATCGATGTTTCTGAGGATTGGTCGGAACCGATCGACGATTTCAGCACCGGTCTTCCAACCGTCATGAGAGCCGGCCTGGCCAACATTGACGGGCGCTTTCTCTGGGCGGTTGACTATATCCAGGGCTTTAAACTGGCCGCCGGGTCATCCTCCAAACCCCGGATTGCGGTCGGGATCGAGTATCGCCTGCTGAGTCCCCTGCCGATTCGGGCCGGGTATTCGCTTGGCGGTGGAAAGGGATCGGTGATCTCGGGAGGACTGGGTGTCGACATGTCATTGTTCCACTTCGATATCGCCCTATCCAACAGCAGCACCTTTGATCTCAACGCCACCAAGGGTCTGCATCTGGCCTTATCAACCGGCATAAGATTCTAATTTAAGGAGGGAGAACATTGAGACATATAATTGATAAACGACGGGAATTTATTAGATTAATAATTATCTGTTTCATGATAGGGGGGCTTATGGCGACCGCTTCAGCCATGCCGCCCAACCCGGAGACACTGGAAAATCATCTCAATCAGGGAAAACCTCTTCCCTATTATCTGCAAAACAGGCCGGAGCTTCTGGAACGCGGAATAAATACACCGCTTAAGGCTGCCTCTCCAGCCAAAACCTCGGTCTCCGGAAGTTTCAATGCCCTGGCCATACTGATCAGTTTCTCCGACAAAGCCGAATCGGTCGATCCGGCCAAGTTCGATACCCTTCTATTTGTCAATCAGCAGGGATCGGTGCGCAACTATTACAATGATGTTTCCTACGGTCAACTCGATATTATCTCGATCGATTTGCCGTCATCAGTCGGGTGGGTGCAGGCGCCTGAGACTTATGATTATTACTGCAACGATCAGAACGGAACCGGCGCTTACCCCAATAACAGCCAGAAACTGTGTGAGGATGTTACCGCCCTGATCGACCCATATGTGGATTTTTCACAGTATGACAACGATGGTGACGGGTATGTCGATGCTATCATTCTTATCCATACCGGCCCGGGCGCCGAATACAGCCACAGCGACAGCGATATCTGGTCGCATCAGTGGTCGGTCTGGCCGCCCAAATCGAAAGACGGCGTTTATATATGTGATTACTGCATCCAGCCCGAATACTGGTTGTCGCCTGGCGATATGACCTGCGGTGTTTACTGCCATGAGCTGGGGCATATTTTCGGCCTGCCCGATTTGTACGATACCGATTATAGTTCGCGAGGGGCCGGAAAATGGTCGGTGATGAGTTATGGAAGCTGGTGCGGTCCGAGCGGGATGGGATCATCTCCTGCGTGGATGGATGCCTGGTCGCGTATTGAACTGGGCTTTGCCACAGCAGTCAATGTATTAACCAATGTAAATAGCACCTTGATTGAAAATGTCGAGGGCGGCGGCAATATTTACAGGCTCTGGTCGAGCGGTACAATTGGAGATGAATATTTTCTTGTCGAAAACAGGCAGAAAACCGGATATGATTCATATCTACCCGGATCGGGTCTTTTAATATGGCATATTGATGAAAGTCTGCTTGGTTCCATGACGCCCAACGACAACGAGTGGTATCCGGGAGATACATCCAACGGTCATTACGGGGTCGCACTGGTGCAGGCGGACGGTCAGTACCACCAGGAAAAACTTATCAATTCCGGAGATACAGGTGATCCCTATCCCGGGACCAGTTCCAATATGACCTTCTCCCCGCTGTCAACCCCCAATTCATTTTCATATGCCGGTGAAAACTCGTATGTGGTTGTGGATAACATATCGCCGTCATCGTCGATCATGTCGGCCGATTTACATGTCTCATTTGCCAGCGATATCGAGGAAACAGAGGACATTATTCTTCCGGAAAGTATGCAGTTGAGCCAGAATTATCCAAACCCGTTCAATCCCTCGACGAATATTATGCTTCAGACCGCCGTCGGCGGCCGGGTTACATTGACCGTCTATGATATTCTCGGACGGAAGGTGAAGCAGTTGCTCAACGATTATGTCCCCCCGGGGGTCAATATCAATCTGAAGTGGGATGGGCTCGATCAGTCAAAAAATGAAGCGGCTTCAGGTATTTATTTCTATGAAGTCGTCACCGAAAATGACCGTGAGGTCAAAAAAATGACGTTATTGAGATAATATTATTGCATCGGATCGCCAGTTGCCGCTTAATCCGAATGTAATGTTCGTGAAAACCGGCCAAATAAAGACCCCTTATCCGAAATAAGGGGTCTCTATTTTTCGGGCCTGATTTCATTCAAGCTGACTTATGCAGGCTTTTCGACTATATGACCTTCGCGTTTGTCACGCTTATGTTTCATATAGCAGTGTTTGCACCTTTTAGGGTCTTCCGTGTACCCTTTTTCGGCGAAGTATTCCTGTGCGTTGGTGGTGAAGACAAACTCCTGGCCACACTCGACACAAATCAGGATTTTGGGTTCAAAACCAGAATCCATAATTCCCCCTCATCTTAATAATGATCGAACTTCCTTGTTACCTCCGATGTGTATCGATCCGTAGTTTCAGGTGACATGTAGCTTAACATCAGTTTAATATAAGTTTCAAATATTTTAGTCAAGAAAAAAATAAATTAATCCCAATTCATTCACACATGCTAAGTATCATGCTATTTCAGTATAGGATACGTAATAATCCAGAAATAATGCAGTGACTCGACAGTACCGGGATTATTGTATGATGTATCCGTACAGCTCTGCATTGTATTAACCCGCAGGGCGGGAATTTATTTTAAAAAGACTCAAGGACGATATGCGCAGGGTTCCGGTCCGCCTCGATAAAGATAACTTATTATATAAGAAATATCGAGAATATTGATGTGGCCGTTACAGTCGGGATCCCCCATCCTGATATCATATACGGGCCGTGCGCCCCCTTTGTATAAGTAATTTACGAGATATGAAATATCAAGCACATTTACAGCCCCGGATCCATCGATATCTCCAAATGGATGTATAGTAGTATTGAATGAGTACAGATTGTCATCCTGCCATTGCGATACAACGCAAGGGACAAAAATCAGCGAGTCATATCGAACGAAGTCGTAAATGCCGCAATTGGTCCGGCCCAGGTAATCGACTTCGCAGGCCGGCACGGCTTCGATCTGCGCGTCTTTAACGGTGGCGTAGGAGAAACCCCATTGAACCGTGTTGTCGCCGTCGAAATCAATGACCAACACTCCGTTTACAGTCGTATCCGGATAGGTTACGATATAATTGCTGGCCAGCCCGTCAGGCGGTATTATGGGCATCACTCCGGTAAAAGGACAGGATGGTACCACCGGACCGACCACTATCAGCGGATAATCGGCGCCGTCATCATGAAAAGCGGTATCATATCTATTCCTGGTGAAATAATTCCACAGGGTAAATTCCGGAAATACATTCTTCATATCTTTGCCGAATGGATATAGCGCCGAATCCATGGCGGTCAGCGGGTCGTAATACCTGAGATGTTCCCAGACCGATCTGATTATTTCCACACCGAATTTTTTGGCCAGGTATTCCGGCCAGACAAAGGTGCTGTAATTATGAAGATATGATCCCAGGTAGCTGGTGTCTATCAGGAATGTGTCGGGATAATTAAAGAAATACGGCAGATAATAATAATGATCGTTAACTTCGTCGTACACGTCATTTTCAAAAAATACCGCGGATCCCTCCGTCCACCATAAGTCGTCACCGCTTTTATAGGCATAAGCCAACTGTGTCGCATGGAAGTACTCATGAGCCACCGTGACTTTTTGCGCCCCGATAACGGTCCCCTCGGGATCATCATTGGGCGGAGCAAAACTAAAATTGTTGTGTATCTGGATGTGCGACCCGTAATCCTGCCAGGCTGAATCGCCGGCGCTTTCTCTGATGGTCACGCCATAGGCATTGCCGAGGTAAAGAAGATGGATATCATATAATGAGTCAATATCGGAAGGCGGAGGATAATATCCCAGGTTGTTATGGTACCGCCGATAACTGCTGTCGGCATAAATACCGATTCTTTCCACATAATCCGGAACACCGCTGGCATCCAGGTCTTCGGGTGGAACACCGTTACTCCCCCCGATATTATAGTGGATAGCGAAATGACTGTCCGGCGAGATATAAACCGAATCATTATCCGGCCGGGCCAGAAGAGCTGCGGCTGTGGCTTGCTGGGCCGGGCTCATCATCTCCCAGTTGTCCAGCGCCTCATTGACAAAAGGCGTGCCGCTGCGAATAATACTCTCTCCGCCGGCTTTGTATTCCTCGGGAAGGCTTCCCGGATCCAGAACGGCCTGAAGATTATAAAAGATTTTATCGCCCCGGACGATTTTCCCGGTGCTGTAAGCTGTTTCAATCAGTCCGATTGAACCGGTCCGGCGATAATCTGTATTATCCTCCGACCCGGACATAACCGAATGCGTAATCAGCAATAATATAGCGCAAATCGCTATACCGATTT
>QNAH01000189.1 GCA_003641425.1 Candidatus Zixiibacteriota bacterium | reverse complement strand
TTTGAGCAGTTCTTCGAATCGGGGCCGTGACGGGAAATCTTCTTTCGGCTCGATACCGCGAAGCATACGGAATATCATTCCGCAGATTTCGTTATCGATCACCAGTTTTTCGAGGCTGAAACAATTTTCATAATCAATCATCCCCGGTCCGGAGATACTGTTGATTCCCGACAGCGCCGCCAGGGTCGCGCCCATCGATGTTTCCAGCCCGGCCTGGGCATCGAGATGCTTGGCATCGGACAGGCCGATATACGCCTGTGTCGGCAGGCCGAGATATTTACCGATCTCGCTGTAAGCGCAGTCGATCATTTCCGTCTCGATTGCACCCATTGGCGGTGTCTCATAGCGAATATCGAAAATCGCCGGCGAACCGCCGTACAGCACCGGCGCGCCGGGATAACTTAACTGGGTGAGAACCAGGCCGGATAGTGTCTCGGCAGTATGCTGGATCAGGGTCCCGACCAGTGTCACCGGCGCAATAAATCCGGCCAGCGGCATCGCCACATATTCCACCGGGATGCCATAGCTGGCACAATCGACCAGGTTCTGGGAGGTGACATCGGACCATTTCAGGGGCGAGGTCGGGCAACAGGAGAAAATGGTCAGCGGTTTTTTACGCAGTTCATCAACGGAGCCCCGAACCGCCACCTGGAGATCCTTCATGACCTCGAATGACTCAATTGTAAAAGCGCCGGTTACCACCGGTTTCTCGCACATCATCAGGCTGAGATAAAGGCGCATACTGTCGGATATTTTTCCCGGTACATCCGATGGTACCATGGCGGTACTCTGCGACGCGATATATTCCATCCGGCTGACCAGGATGGAATATTTTACATAATCGGCGGCAGTCGCTTTGCGCGTATCATGCTGATCGGCATCGAGAAAATATATCGCCGTCGATCCGGGCGTGAAATGGACATTATCGCCGGACAGGTCGCACCGCTGTTCGCCCAGGGCATCATAGAGCCTGAATCCCGACGGAGCGCTTTTTATCGCCCGGTCGATTATATCTTCGGTGAATTTGACGTGCCTGTTGTTTTTGTCCACATCGGCGCCGTGGTCGGCCAGCAGGGACAGCAGATCGTCGTTGTGAACGGTCACACCGAGTTTGCACAGGACATCACGAGCCTCGGCGATGATCCGTTCTATCAGTTCAGTCTCGAGAAATTTTACTACAGGTCTGAGCATTTATTACCTCGAATTTTCGCCTTCCAAAATAATACGCCAATATAACAATTTGATACTAAAATAGCCACAGTCGGATTCGGCCGGTCGGCGATCAGATTTCACCCGCATTACTGTGAAACCGGACACCCAATATTTAACCATCAGTTATTTTTTATTTTCAAATCAGATAATTGCCGATATATTCCTACAGTAAAGATGTAACATGGGAGTGTTAGTATGATGTTAAGGCTATTATATATCTGTCCGTTGATTGTATTATTTATTTTGGCTTTCTGTCCCACTGCTTTTCCGGCGTCGGCTATTGGGCCGTTCGAGCTTGCCAACAAGGACAGCACGGCCAGCTTGCAGGTTCAGTTCGCGGCCCAGTTGCGAGCCGATTTATATACAAGCGACGACGCCGAGGACAAACTGACCATGGAGGCGCGGCGGATCCGTCTCAGTTTGAGCGGCTTTCTGGCCTCGCCCGAACTGACCTACAAGACACAATTGAGTTTTGCCCCCAACTCGAATGAACTGCTCGATATCTATGTCAACTATGCCTATTGCTACTGCATGCAATTCCGGTTCGGGCAATTCAAGGTGCCGTTTACCGAGTACCGCCTCGGTTCGTTTCAGAATTTGACCCTGGCCGACTGGTCGATCGCTACCAGATATTTCGGGGCCGAGCGGCAGATGGGTTTCGCGGTACATAATGGATACCGCAATGTTTACGGCCGGGGATATACGTTCGGTGTTTTCACCGGCGTCAACGCTCGGGCATCGCATGCGGTCGGCATTCCGGTCATCTACGGCGAAAAAATTTCGAATCCATCCGATCTTTCCGAAAAAACCTCAAAAATGAAATTCCACCCGGAGCTGATTGGAAAATTATCGTACCGGTACAAACCTGAGGGCGGTAAATTTGACGCGGGAGGCGCATTAAGCGCCGCCTGGGATATTGATCCGACCGATTACCAGGATTTTTCGATAAGACTGGCTCCGGAGATTCTGGTGACCTACAATCGTTTTACCGTAAACGGGCTTGGTTATTTCGGTTTTGTCGATATGCATGATCCGTCGATTACCAAACTCGGCGTGACCGGTTATTTGCTGGAGTTGAAAGGCCGGGTGACAGATAAAATAGACCTGTCGGCTCGTTATACAAAAATAGATATAGAGGATTTCTTGAGCGCCGATGCCCGTACAAGGGCACAGGATATAATCGACCGCGCCTCTTCAGATTATCAACTGTATCCTTCGCCGTACACCGAAACGTTACTTGCCGAAATCTCAAAGCAATATGCCAATGCCGGAGATTTGAAAAACATTCAGGAATTTACAGCCGGTGTTTCATATATGCTGATCCGACATCATCTAAAATGGCAAAATGATTTTGTATTGAATCGCGAAGAAAATATATCGGACGTTTCCGAGGACGAAATCCATATCCGCTCGCAGTTCCAGCTGGTGTTTTAGGCAACGGCCTAGCAAATAAATCGGGGGGCGGTATAAATACCGTCCCCCTTTGCGAACAACACCCACCGAAAAGATAAATAAACGGTGGAATCACCCCAAACCGGCTTTCGGAGGTACAAAAGCGCGGTTGCCCTTTATTGCTTGTACTTGCGGCCGCTGCACTCGGTGTAACCGCCGGCGCTGAAACCGGGCTCGCCGCACATATTGGCGCCGGTCACCAACCGCCCCTCAAGATAGCCAAGGACAACATCCTCGGGTCTTTGCGCCTGCGCGCCGCATATCACATTTATTCCTTTACTCTGAAACAGGCCGATAGCCCGTCCGCCCATGCCACCGGCGATGATCATATTGCATCCAAGCTGGGCAAGCCATTGCGGCAGAACCCCCGGTTCATGCGGCGGCGGAAGGACTTTTGACACTTCCGTTATTTTCTTGGTTTCCGTATCCACATCGATCAGGACAAATTCCTGGCAGTGTCCGAAATGCGGACAAAGGACACCGTCCGCTGTTGGTATTGCGATCCTCATGCGCTAATCTCCATACCTGTTTAATTCAACTTTATTACTGTTTCTTTTCTGCCGGCGGCCTTTTTGCCGGCAGACATTAAATTATTCTGCAATTTTTCCCAGAGTTGTTTTATCTGACCGGTAACGGCGGTATCGGCATACTCGATCATCGGCATCCCCTGCACCTGCGCCCTGGTGAACCCGGGATCATAGGCTATTTTCCCAAGTATCTCGATTCCGGTATCTCCGGCAAATTTCTCGATTCTAGCGGTCATGTCCGTATTGATATCGAACTTGTTGATGCATATCCCGGTTGGGATATTAAAATGCCGCGTCAGTTGTAACAGCCGTTCCATATCATGGAAGGCCGATATGGATGGCTCGGTGACAATCATAACGTACCCGGCCCCTGTCACCGAGGCAATCACCGGGCAACCGATCCCGGGAGGCCCATCGATAATGGTCAGATCGAATTTGTTTTTTTCCATTATCTGTGCCGCCTCTTTGCGCAGAAGAGAAACCATCCGCCCCGAGTTTCCCTGAGCGATACCCAGCCGAGCATGCACCAGCGGTCCGTATGCGGTTTCCGAAATGTACCACTGTCCGCTGACATTATCTATTAGTTCGATAGCATCTTCCGGACAAAAATGGGTACACACCCCGCATCCCTCGCAAGCATACTGATCGATCCAGAATTTTTCTCCAAAACGGGCCTCACTGTCCGGTTCGTTTTTTATGGCCCCGAAACGGCAATAGCCGCTGCAGATACCGCAGATCATGCATTTATCCTGAATTACACGGGCCTTGCTACCGCAGATAAAATCATGAGCCGGACCAGTCTTTGTCTTCATTATCAGGTGCAGATCAGCAGCATCGACATCACAGTCCACCAGAACCTTTTTTTCGGCCAGGGACGCCAGCGAGCCAACCAGGCTGGTCTTGCCGGTCCCGCCTTTACCGCTGAGTATTACCAGTTCCATTACCGTTTATCCTGCTTTCAATATTTTTGTAAACATCCATCAGCCGCCGGCCGTAATCATCTTGCTTCAACGAAATCAAATCACCTCGCGAATATGACTCCGCAATACTCCGGTCAAAAGGAATTTTGAGCAAAATTTCGATCTGCTCGTCCCGGCAGTACTTATCGACCCGATCATCGCCGATATCGGCGCGATTGATAATCACCCCGAACGGCAGATGAAGCGCGCGTACCATCTCAACCGCAAGTTTCAGATCATTGAGACCGAACGGGGTCGGTTCGGTCACGAGGATCACGTAGTCGGTGTCGTTGACAGCTTCTATGACAGGGCAGGACGTGCCGGGCGGGGCGTCGATAAAAGAGATTCCCGAGATTGGCATGACCTGTTTTAATGCCCGGGTAATAGGAGGTGAGATTGCCTCACCAACGTTTAACCGCCCTTCTATGAAGTTCACCCCCTGCCCTGTGCCACTGTTAATGACTCCGATCGGTCGATCCGTCTCCTCGATCGCTTCTTCGGGACACAGATGATAACATCCGCCGCATCCATGACAGAGCGACGGGAAAATCATCACCTTGTCGGCCAGAACCGCGATAGCGTTAAACTGGCATGTCTCGGCACATTTTCCACAGAAATTACATTTGTCGTAATTCACTTTCGGAATCGGCACACAGACATCGCTCTTGCGGACATAATCAGGCTTCAAAAAGACATGACCATTCGGCTCTTCCACATCACAGTCGATATAGGTCACTGTCCGCCCGGAATGCGCCAGCATGTACGCCATATTGGCCGCAATCGTGGTCTTTCCGGTTCCGCCTTTTCCACTGGCAATCGAGATAATCAACCGCTCGATCCTTTCTTTTACTTTCGTGTCATGTTCTGCCCGCACTTGGGACATTTCCGGTTATAGCAGGGAACACCCGGTTGATGCGGTACTGTCTCTCCGCAAGACGGACAGATACACTCGCCGCCGGGGCCCACGCCGCGGCCGCCGCCCATACCGCGACCGCCGCCTTGTCCACCGCCACGGCCGCCACCCATACCGCGACCGCCGCCACCGCCGCCTTGTCCACCACCACGGCCTCCGCCGCCACCTTTATATGACATTATAAACTCCTTATTTTTCCTTTGATTTCTCAAGCTCATTGATCCGGCGACTGATATCGTCGAGGACTTTTCCGAAGTACTTGGACCGTTGCTTGAGATATTTCAGTTCATCCTGTTCGGAAAATTCCGCTACGGGTTCATAAGGCATCTCTGGCGGGACAGCCCATCCGGGCTGGCCGGTAGCGTAGTACATGTGGCGGAAACCCCACCCCATACCGCGTCCACGGCCAAATCCGCCGCCGCGGCCGAATCCCATACCGCGCCCCGGTATCGGGTTGGCATAACCCGGCATATTGAAGCCGGCGCAGTACCCGGCGCCGCGTCCGGTCAACGGACCGGCACCCCACGGACCTGTTCGATCTCCTCCTGGCATTTTATTGCTCCTTTCAAAACTTCCAAATTACTGATTGCTCAGTTTTCATCATCGATGACTTCAACTTCATGTGTTATATCTATGGCTTCAGCCTTTTCGCTTTTTGATTCCAACAGCCGGTTGATGGTTTTGCCGACCAAATTGCG
>QNAH01000188.1 GCA_003641425.1 Candidatus Zixiibacteriota bacterium | reverse complement strand
GCTTCTTATCCTCGGCGCCCTGTTTGCTTTTATATTGCCCCGGGTATCGATTATGTACCGGTTAATTATTATGATCGCAAGCCTTTTCCTCCTGGCCAACGTTAATTTTGTTCTCTTCAATTCTTATAAGATTTTGACACACTCGCTTTATTTCGGATTGGAGATGCTTTTGCTTCTTATGATCTCTCCCTTCCTCGATACCGAATTCCTTTCAAAGCTTTCCCGTATTCAAATCCGTTTCAAAACCGATGCGGAAAGCGCCCCGTTACCGAAGGTGGATATTTCCAAAGAAGCAATGAAAAAACCCCGGCCGAAATTCGAAGAACCCGTTTCGAGAAAACCTGTCTCCGCAACATCGCCCAAAAACAAAACGGCGCCCGCAAAGGATATAAAGGAAGACGCGCCAACCCGGGCTCTTCCTGATGCTGATGCCGAAGCCGAAGGTACCAGGGCCAATGCCACTCCTCCGCCCGGACAAGTAACCGAAACGGTCGGCAATGATATTTCGGAGAGCGAAAAAATCGAACCGGCGCGGCCGGTCGAAGATGATTTTCCGCCCATCGAGCATGCCGCCATTCAGGATGATTCGGTCGGCATACAAACCGACAGCGGACGTATAGAAAGCCTGGGGCGCTACAAGGTCCTCGGCGTCCTCGGCAAGGGTGCGATGGGAACCGTTTATAAGGGCACCGATCCGGCCATCAATAGAAACGTTGCCCTGAAAACTATCCGCCTGGACTTTGTCAATGACCAGAAAGAAATCAACGAATTAAGGGAACGCCTCTCCCGCGAGGCCAGCGCCGCCGGCATGCTGTCGCATCCCAACATCGTGACTATCCACGATGTCGGCAACGAGGGCAAACTTCAATATATCGCGATGGAATATGTCGAGGGGCAGACTCTGGAAGATATGATCCGGCGCAAGGTCAAATTCAACTACCGTATTATCGCCCAGATTGTCACGCAAATATGCGCCGCCCTTGATTATGCCCACAAACAGGGAATCGTGCATCGTGATATCAAACCGGCCAATATCATGGTCATGAGCGATTATCGCGCCAAAGTTATGGATTTCGGCATTGCCCGCGTGGATTCATCATCCATGACCCGCACCGGTATCGCCATGGGCACACCCAATTATATAGCACCGGAACAGCTCCAGGGCAAAAAGGTCGATCGTCGATGCGACATATTCAGCCTTGGTGTCGTTTTATATGAAATGCTTCTGCATCGCCGTCCCTTCCGGGGTGAAAACCTGACAGCCCTAATCTATAGCATCGTCAATGGCGAAGTTGAATTACCATCAAGCGTGGATAAAACGATACCGCTTATATTTGACAGGATTATTGATAAAGCACTGAAAAAGGATCCGGCGGAAAGATATCAGAACGCCGGTGAAGTATCGGCCTCCCTGGCGGGATTCCTGGAGTCGTTTACACCTCAGCGGTCCACAACTGTCTGAGGTAATGGCGTTAATCCTTTTTTTCCGGATTAATTACATCCTCGGCAAGAGAAAGGGCCACGCCGGATAGCATCACTTCCACGCCCAGTTTGGTGAAGTCACTGGAGATCAATTGCCGTTCAAGACCGGCATACAGGGAGCATGAGGCTCCTTTCTCCACCACCAGCCCCGAAAGCTGTTGCGGAGTCTCGCAAACAAAAGTGACCTCCCCGAGTTCCTCGGAAACGACATACCCGGAACAATTGTGTATCTGCAAATGTGAGTTGCCGGTATACACCACAATCAGCATACCGCGCGTTTTACCCAGAAGAGTCTCGGGATAAATTTCAAGGACCAGCACTCTCTTTTCCGACGGGTTGGTGACTTTCATCCGAAAATGGTCCATATCAGAACTGACCTTCTCCGGATCGAGGACTTTGGCGATTTTTTTGAAATCTTCTTCTGTAAATTTAGCCATCTTTTTTATCGTTGGAGTTTTTGTCTTTTTTTTCCGAATCGCCCACGCTGGATTTGATTTCGTTTTGAGTATCTTTCACCGCACTTTTAAACTCACGGATACCCTTGCCCAATCCCTGTGCAATGTCGGGCAGTCTTTTGGCGCCGAATAAAAGTAAGATCACTAAAAAAATCAGCGCCAGTTCCCACGGTCCCATGCCGAACATATTTTATCTCCCTGCTAAATGTTTCCTTAAATATACCACCATCTAAAATATATTATAACCAATAATACGCCTAAAACCGACATAAAGTTTATTTTGAACATCAACCCGACTGTGAATGAAATCGAATACAGTTCTACCCGGGTCGGTTCGAAACCGATTCGCAGGGATTTTGTGAAAAGAGTCTTGGCGGCCCCGGGCGGTAAAAACGATCCGATTATCTCGCCGACAAAACCGCCGAGTATTGCCCCCAGCAGCAGGGCTACGATTATAAATGTTATCTCACGCTTTTTCAACTCCGGCCCTTTCCATGATATATTTCTTTACCGATTGGAATACTTTTAAGCCGTCCGATGAACCCAGGATATCCTCCACCGCCCGCTCCGGATGAGGCATCATTCCTACAACATTGCCGCGCTCATTGGTAATGCCTGCAATGTTATACATCGAACCGTTGGGATTGCTCTCCTGCGTAATACTTCCATCCCTGTCGCAATACCGGAAAAGAACCTGGTTTTTCGACTTAATCTCCTCCAGGTCTGCCTGAAAATTATAATAATTGCCGTCTTTGTGTGCAATCGGAATTTTGAGAATGTCACCGGGCTGGCAGGCCATCGTGAAAGCATTCTCGTTCCGCTCGACCCTGATATAGACATATTTGCAGGAAAAACGCAGATGCTCGTTGCGCATCAACGCCCCCGGCAATAAACCCGACTCCACCAGGACCTGAAATCCGTTGCAAATGCCGATAACCAATCCGCCGGTCGCGGCAAACTCGATAACAGATTTCATAATCGGCGAAAATCGCGCAATCGCTCCTGAACGAAGATAATCGCCGTATGAGAAGCCCCCGGGCAATATAACGACATCGGAATCCTTTAAATCATCCGATTGATGCCAGAGAAATTCGACATCCTGCCCGATCAGCTTGGCAGCGGCATAGGCGTCGTAATCACAGTTCGACCCCGGAAATGTCACGACACCAAATTTCATTTTTCAAACTCCACCTGAAAATTCTCTATGACCGGATTGGCCAGCAATTTACCGCAAATCTCATTTATCCGTGCCTCGACATCACCATCCTCAGCATCGATCTCAAGCTCAAAAAACCGGCCCGATTTGACCGAGGAGACCATATCATAACCCATATTCAAAATCGCCCGCTGGATAGTTACGCCCTGGGGATCAAGAACGCCGTCCTTCAGTCGGACATAAACAGTCGCTTTTCTATTGCTCATTCATTTTCTCCGTTTTTCAGCGTCCGCGACTGGTGTTTCCTGACCAGCCCGACACCGAGATAAAAGAACCGATACATTTCTCTTACAAGTCCAATTATAACATAAATCGCGAAGATAGGAAATATTAAAAGTCGCGGTCTCGCCAGGACCGCTATCGCCGCGATAGTAATAAATATCAGCTTGATCCGGTTGCGGCGGTTATTTAAATTATCCGGCATGGCGTCATATTCTATCTGCGATACCATCAGAGCCGCAACCAGGATAACCATCGACACCAGATACTGGCTGTACTCAAGCCCGTCCCAGATATGATAACTGAAAATGACATAGCTGACCAGTAACAGGGCCGCACCCGGAGTCGGTAATCCCAGGAACTCCTTCTTTTCATCGGTCTGGGCCAAAAGATTAAAACGTGCCAATCTGTAACTCGCAGCCATTATATAAACAACACTGATTATCCATCCCCACTTTCCCATCGAATTCAGCTTAACTACATACATGATTACAGCCGGAGCCACTCCAAATGAAAGAAAATCGGCCAGCGAATCAAGCTGAACCCCGAATTCCGAGGTAGTCCCCGAAAGACGCGCCACCTTGCCGTCAAGGCCGTCGAGAAATCCGGATAAAATAATCAGCCAGCAGGCCGTGGTGATGTCCCCTTCGAAAGCCGATAAAATTGCCAGAAAACCGCAGACAGCATTGCCCATGGTAAAAGTGCTGGGAACGACTCCCTTAAGACTACCTACCTGCATATAAAAACCTCTTGAGTATATCAATCCCTCATTCGACCGATTATCGAAGTCCCGGCCTTTAGCCTGTCCCCCTTTTTTACAAACACTTCTATATTTTCCGGGAGAAACAACTCTGCCCGCGATCCGAAATGTATCAAACCGTAAATATCACCGGCAGTAACCTCTTGATTCGGCTTTGCATAACAGGTGATCCTGCGCGCCAGAATACCCGCGATCTGTTTAAATATGATTCGCCCGCCGGAAAACTCAAGGCCGATTTCATTGTGCTCGTTTTCCTCCGAAGCCTTTTCCAGAAATGCCCTGAAAAACCTGCCGGGGATATACTTGATATAGTCGATACGACCGCCTACCGGTATCCGATTCAGATGCGGATCCATCACCGACATGAATATCGAAACCTTTTTGCCCCTGCCGCCGATATAATCATTTTCGATATCTTCCACCCATAAAACCCGACCGTCGGCCGGGGAGAGGATCAATCCCGGTTCCATCGGAATCTCGCGAACCGGGTTACGATAAAAATATATCAGGAATAGCGTGATTATCGCCAGGACAAGGGCGGTGATAAAGAGAACTAGAGAATCCTTATAAGCTGACCACAGACTGCAGACTATGGTCAATAAAAGACCGATTAAAATAAATTTCAGCCCCGGAGTGGCGATCATTTTCCAAATACCCGTTTGAAAATTTTACCGACATTTTTAAAATAATAATCCATTTCGAATGATTCATCAATCTCTGCGTCTGAGAGGATGCCTGTTATGTCCTTATCTTTTTTCACCAGTTCTTTAAATCCCGTACCCCCCTGATAAGCCTTCATGGCATTGCGCTGAACCATGCGATAGGCTTTATCGCGATCACCGATAGCCCTGGTAAGTTTCAGCAACAACCTCTGCGAAAATACGATCCCGCCGTAAATATTGATATTATCCAGCATCCTTTTCGGATTAATCGTCAGCCGCCCGAGTATATCGTTGAACAGTTTCAAACCGTAATCGGCCAGTATCGCGCTGTCGGGAAGAATCACCCGTTCGGCCGAGCTGTGGGCTATGTCGCGCTCATGCCAGAGCGGTATATTCTCCATCGCCGTCGTCGAGTACCCGCGGATCAACCGGGCAATGCCGGATAAACGCTCGGATGTAATCGGATTTTTCTTGTGCGGCATGGCCGACGAGCCTTTCTGCCCTTTGGCAAAACCCTCCATTACCTCGCTGATTTCGGTGCGGTGAAGATTTCTGATCTCGATCCCGAATTTTTCCACCGACGACATCAAAATTGCCAGCGACGTTACATACTCGGCATGGCGGTCGCGCTGTATTACCTGCGTGGATACTTTATCGACTTTCAAACCCAGAAGCTTGCAGACTCGGGCCTCAATACGCGGATCGATATTGGCAAAATTACCGACCGCCCCGGAAATGGCCCCGACCGCCGCGCGCTCGGCCGCTGTTTTGAACCGCTCTTTCCCCCGCTCAAGCTCGGTATACCAGACAGCAAATTTAAGACCCAGTGTGGTTGGTTCGGCTGCGACACCGTGAGTACGCCCGATAATCGGTGTCATCTTATATTTCAACGCCAGCTTTTTGATCTTTGATAACGCCGATACCAGCTTCTTATCGATCAACACCGCCGCCTTTTTCATTTGAAGAGACAGCGCCGTAT
>QNAH01000187.1 GCA_003641425.1 Candidatus Zixiibacteriota bacterium | reverse complement strand
GACAATAATAAATGTGCTGCATCACATTGTCGGTCTCATTATTGTTGGCGTGATAGTCGGCGCGTGGAGATAAGAGGTACGACAGAAAACTTCAGGCCGTCGACACCGCAACGACATTGTGATGCAGGAAGATATGCGGGAATGTTAAATATAAACACAGAATAATTAAAAAATTAAAGATTGTATCGATTTATTCCGATATTTGATAAGGAATGATAAGACTCTTAACATATTTCCATTAGTGGGCTAAGTCGATGCGACATAAGCTGATAAGAAGACGGGCCATCGATGAATTAACCGTCTATGATCTAAACACCGAGCAACCGATTGGGCAGATCGAAAATATGACTGTCAAAGGGATGAAGATGGTCGTCGACAAACCGGTCAAACCGGCGAGTATTATTTATTGCAAAATGGATTTGCCCGGGAAAATACTGGGCCATAAAGAAGTATTTTTTGATGCCGAATGCCGCTGGTGTAAAAAAAACGATAATACGGGGAAATATGATTCGGGCTACAGATTGCGTTATGTCAATGCCAAGGACAGGGCCATTATCAATGAATTAATCCGGCGCTGGATGATCGAGGAATGTAAGGCATGGAATAAGTCCGCGGTCAAAAACGGCTCTTTAAAAAATGGTTTCCTTTCGAAAATCTTCAGTTTCGGCGCGAAATGATAAAATCTCAATTGCTGTCAATTAGCCGATTAATATTTGTTTATTAGTCGGATAATTCGTATTTTATTAAATCAGTTATTCATCGAGTTAAGCAACAAATATCCATATCCGACAGGGGGTAGTTATGGGACATCTGGCCGCCAAGGATATCTATCGTAAATTGGGCAAAAAAATCGATGGTATCGCAATGCGTGCCCCGTGGAATGAACATCTTTACGCTATTCTCAAAGAGCTTTACACAAAGGATGAGGCCGAACTTGTTGTTAAGATGCCTTATGGATTACATCGGGCCGACAAAATCGAACGAGTAACCGGTATTGAAGGCGCCGCCCTGAAAAAACTCCTGGATGGTCTCGGTTCGAAAGGACTGATCGTGGATGTCTGGGACGGCCGGGAATACAGATATACCATATCGCCTTTTATAATCGGTATATTTGAATTTACCATGATGAGGACCAGGGGAGAACTCAACTATCGGGAATGGGCGCATCTGTTTTATGACTATCTTCACGATGGAAACTCGTTTTATCACGCCAATTTCGGGCATGGGGAGAAGATATCGCCTTTGAGAGCGCTCCCGTATGAAGATGCAATTGAAGAGTCGCAGTATGTCGAAGTTCTTGATTATGAGAAGGCCTCGTCCATTATCGAGCAATCGGATAAATTTGCTATCGGCATTTGCTCATGCAGGCATGAGAAGATGCATCTGGGTGAAAAAAGGTGTGATATCCCGCTGGAGACCTGTTCGACTTTCGGCGCGGCAACAGATTATGTAATTCGAAATGGTCTTGCCAGGGAAGCATCGAAAGAGGAGATGCTTGATAATCTGGCGCGCTCCAAAGAGACCGGCCTGGTGCTTTGCGCAGATAATATAAAAAATGACATTTCGTTTATCTGTCATTGCTGCGGTTGTTGCTGCAATGTTCTGCTGGGGATAAGCCAATTCGGTTACCCGAATGCCCTGGTTACGTCAAATTATATCGCCAAGAGTGATTCCGATGCCTGTATAGAATGCGGTACCTGTGCCTTGAGTTGTCCGATAAACGCCATAGAGATGCCATCCGAGGGGGCACCACAAATAAACGAGGATATATGTATCGGCTGCGGCGTATGCGGATTGAACTGCGACACGGGGGCCATGAGATTGGTAAAAAGGGAACAACGGGTGTATCATCCGGAAACGATGTTTGAAAGAGTAATTTTATCGAATCTCGAAAGGGGAACCCTTCAAAATCTCCTTTTTGACAACCCGAATAATACCGGGCACAAGTTTATGCGCGGGCTGGTGGGAGGGTTTTTAAGGTTGCCGCCGGTAAAGAAGGCATTGATGAGCGACGGTCTGAGATCCAGATTCCTTGATAGATTGCGACGGGATCGTTAAGATTATTATAATACTGACCCGCAATGCGGATAAATGCAAAAAAGGCTGCCCGGGGGAGGCAGCCTTTCTTCATTCATTCCATTCTTCCGTTATGATTTTTTCCTGTAAATCAATCCGGCGCCGATCAATCCCATACCGACCAGAAAAAGGGTGGTGGGTTCAGGAACTGATGTGATTGATTCCAGTGCATTGCCGCTATAGGAAACATAGGATTCAGAAGTGTAGCCTAAACCAATAGCGTTGACAGCAGAAGCTCCTTCCGAGAAGCCAGCAGACAAGGTCAAATCGCCAAAGCTGTTGCCAAGATAATTATTGCGGGTCATAGCACCATTCGAATTCGTCAGATTATCAAAAGAATTTATCCATGAAGAATAGATGTAGTTACTCTCCCCGAGGTTTTCCGGTGACGGCAAAAAAGTATAAACAGAAGACATTGCCCCGGTAGCCAGCAGGACCAGGAGCAATGCAAAGGCTGACGATAGCAATGTTTTTTTCACTTTAAAATTCCTTCTTCAATAAGTCAGCGCTAAATCATGAAAGACCTCTACTTAACTGATTATAAGCAAATACCTTGCCGCAATCCCACACTTCAAGTTGCTCGAAACTGCGATTACCAAAAACGTCTTACCTGTGGCTTACTTACAAATTATATTAATTATAAAATTCCTTGATTTACAATATAAAAACATTCAGAAAATCAAAAAAGCAGGCGTTCCTAACATAATGCAGTAATTGTTTTCATATTTTAATGCAAATTAATGCATTTCTTATGTAAATAAGATTGATTTGGATAAACATCTGTATTAGGGTGTGGTGATTTCATTATTTATGAGCAGGTGAATATCGATACAAAACAAGGAGTATATAAAATAAACAGGGACCAATTATGCATGAATTGATACAATGCACTATTTATCCGGATGGTTGTCTGGCGGATTGAAACATCACCATCACCTTTTTCGTTTCATATTTGGAATATCCGGATATAACCTTAAAATTCAGCGTTTGTTGAAGCGGGTCAGCATTATGAAAAAATTAATAAGGGCAGTCGAACCCGAGGCGATTCTCTGGGTCCTGGCATTGCTGGCATTGGTATTTATTGATCCTTACGGCAGCAACCACTTTTCATTTTGCATATTCAGAAATTTAGGGTTTGAATCCTGTCCGGGTTGCGGCCTGGGCCGTGCGATAGCACTGATATACCGTGGGGAGCCGGCGGCTTCATTTGAAGCCCATCCGTTGGGGGTAATAACATTCGCTTTTATAGTGGGACGTATTATAAAGTTGTTATTTAGATCATTCTATAGATTCAAATATAATTCAGGAGGTCGGTATGGCCGATGTATTTCAGCTGATGCCCGAAGTGCAAGGGGATGAATTAATATATCTTCAATCGTTGCTCAAAGATGTCGACGATGATATGGCACAGCGATTCGCCAACGTCTATCGTGCGAGAAGGAAAGAGCCCCAGACAATATTGCTTCTGGCTCTTCTTGGATTTCTCGGCATTGCCGGGATTCACAGGTTCTTTGTGGAGCATATCGGATTGGGATTAATTTACCTGCTGACTGCGGGTATCTGCGGTATCGGAACGATAATAGACGTGGTGACGTACCGTAGAATCGCTTTTGAATATAATCAGAAGCAGGCTTATGAGGTAATTACGTTCCTGAGGAAATAGTCGGCCGATTATGGCCGTGAAGAAGAGTATGATATTACTAAGGGCAATTTAGTTCCGGGCCGCTTTTGTATAGATAATTTATAATAGCGGTGACATCGAGGATATTTATACTTCCCGAGTTGTTTACGTCGGCGGCCTCAATCGGGGCAGGTGAAGAGCCACCTTTATACAAGTAATTGATGATGGCAGTGACATCGAGGATATTTATGCTTTCACTGCCGTCGGCATCACCGCAGATCCATAATAAGGCGGTTGTGAATTGTCTGATATTGCTCCAGTCACCCCAGCCGAGAGTGTTCTCGGCCCGAACACGCCAGTAGTATTTTTTATTCTGCTCCAGTGATATGATTTCGTATTGAGTCGGGTCAAGAGTAGTATCAATAAGGGAGGAAGTAAATAAAACATTTGAGTCAAGCTGTACATTGTATTGATCGGCGGTTGCGGCATCATCCCAGTCGAGAAGCACCGGAACAGATATATCGACGGCGCCATCATCGGGAAAAAGTAATACGGGTGAGTGAGGGGGGAAATAAGGTCCCGGTTTCGCCAGTTCGACATTGATTATGGCTGCATGATTATTGATGATGACAACATTGTTGAATGTCTTTGGTATATAATCGGGTGCGCTGAATTCCAGATCATAAATTCCGGCTTCGAGCATTCGATGATAGTCGCCGACTTCGGGATCGGTCTGAATTTCAGAATTATCGAAATCATGTCCGATGACAGTCACTGTGGCTTCAAGAGGCAGTCCGGTTACCGAGTCGGTAACAATACCTCGGATACCATAGAGGCCGTTTTCGAGATAATTCAGGAAGGATACTTTATTATAATCCCAGTATGCGGGAAGGAATGAAGGATCGACCAGTTTTACGGTTGAAATTTCGAGGGTGACTTCCCGGCAACTGTGCCAGTAATTCATGTAATCCTGGCGTCCGCCTGCTATTTCATACCAGTCATAGCCGTTAGTAATTCCGTTATTCATATCATTCAGGTAACCGCCAACGCTATAAAACTGTGCTGAATCGGCATAGTTGCGGCTTATTTCGATAAACCACTGGTCATCGGCATGCCGTCGTGACCAGGTATCCCAGGGGTAATTGACCACTTCCGAGCCACCGTGAAGATTGGCGGAAATCACAAAATTGTTTGCTGCGGCCAGGTCCATCATGACAACCGTTTCCGGCTGCCAGCTGTTTCCGTCGGGGTGATCGCCATCCTCCGGATCGGGAAAATTCCTGTTCAGATCGACACTATTGTTATTGTATCTGATGGCTCCGGAAACGGTATTGTTGCCGCCGTTATAAGTTCCATCGGGATTGGCCAGGGGATTGATCCAAATCTCACAACTGTCCACCAATCGGGTAATCAGAGAATCGATTCCGTATGAAGTCAATAAAGAATCAATCAAGCGAAGCATCAAGACATAACCTGTAGTTTCATCGCCATGTATGGTACTGGTCAACATCACTTCCGGTTCATCTTCCTCGAGGTCGGCATTATCGGATATTCTGGCAAATAAAATACTTCGTCCCTGAACAGTACTTCCGGCATCGACAATCCGGCAGAGTGTCGGATAATCGACGGCAAATTGATTCATCATGGCTACATAGGCATCGTAAGTAGGATAGGAATCCCAGTTTTCGACACCTGCCTTATCGGTTGACATCCGGGGCTGTATCAGGGTACCGGGATGCGGAAGTATGGTAAACTCGATTCCAAGTTGCCTGAATTTCTCAAGTTCTTTGTCATTGGCATAGGCATATACGGTTTTATCCCTGACATTGTCGATGGAAATTATTCTGGTAAGGTCGGTCAATTCATCACGAGATCCGATTTCAAATTTGAAATAAGTTTCACCGGCAAATGCATTTACTGAGACAGTCAGGCAGAAAAGAATAGTAGTATATTTGATGAAAATACGCCATTTTGTGTATTTCCGATCAAGAAATGTTGCCTTTATGTTCTTCATAATTCTTATTATCGGATTTTATTTCGTGTAATATACTCAGTATCACAGCATTTCATTTGAGTTAAGCACGAGATCGGTATATCTTTATTTTTTGTCACTCAAGATGATAATATTTAGTTATT
>QNAH01000186.1 GCA_003641425.1 Candidatus Zixiibacteriota bacterium | reverse complement strand
ATCTCCCCTATTATTATGATTACCCCTGGCTGGGTTTGCAGCATGCCATTTACACCAATACGGTTCATCAGTACAGCGCCGCCATCTTTCCGCTGTACCTATCAGAGAAATTTGATACTTCGCTAATCAAGGATATATGGGAAGGCTGCGCGCTTCAGCCCGGACCGCAGTTTCTTCAGGCTATTGATGCGGCGTTAGTAGATTATACTATTACTAGTGACATATTAAATATAATTCCCGATTACGACATTCACAAAGCGTTCAGCGAGTTTTCGGTGTGGAATCTGTTCACCGGCGGCAGAGCATCGCAGGCTCCAGCCGGATACAGATTTACAGAGGCGGAAGAATACCCGATGATACCGGACAGCGCCTTTCTCGGTTTCGCGAATTATGATATTCCGCGCATGCTCTGGCCCTGGCCGGATACATTGAGTGACGGTTCACCGTTCTTACTGGGCGAAGATATGCCTATAACTTTTTATATGGACAACATGCCGCAAAGCGCCAGCGCTCATTATCTGGACCTGCAAAATCTGTCGCTGTTGACCGACACCACTTTCTATTTCTCATTTGTCGGCGCTGTTGGTATAAAATGGTATGTTTCATTTGTCGGTTTCCCGATTGGCGGTATCGGACAGGCGGAGATCCTCGGAAGCTATGGTGCACCGGTGGGCAGTCCGTTGAATTTCCAGTTCGATCCGGCAGAATATGGTAATGTAGTGGTTATCCCAACTCCGGTCGATACCGCTATCTCTGCCTATCCCGCTGAATATGGGTATTCACCGATATTAAGCAGTGTTACGCCAGAACAATTCGCTGATTCCTATGAATTTTCCAGCCCCTTTCCTAATCCAATCGAGGTTAGTTCACCGACCGATTCAGTCTGTTTCAAATCCAAAATAATAACTTCATCTCTTTCGGGAATACGGGCCAAGATGGAAGTAACCATATTTAATATAGCCGGCGAAAAAGTGAATGTGATACCTGAGAACAGTAATTTCTCGACTTATTATAACAGGAATGAGATAACTGTCGGCTGGAAACTTGACAATGCCAGCGGCAAAAAAGTGGCCCCCGGAGTATATCTGGCTTATTGTCATGTGATTGCCGCCAACGGCGGGATAGAAGGTTCGGAAAAATTCAAAGTAGCCGTCATCAGATAAATGAATTCAAGAATAAAAATCATTACCAGAGTCGCTGTCTTTGCGGCTCTGGTTTTTGTTTTCTCGTATTTTGCTGTTTTTATTAATAATGTCAATCCGGCATTCTTTATTGTCTTTTCAGCCGGTCTCTTATGGGGTATATGGCCCGGGGTCGGTGTCGGCGCTATCGGTTTTTTCCTCTGGTCGAGTTTAAATCCTTTCGGTCCGCCTCCCTTCCCCATTCTGATTTCACAGGTTATCGGCATTTCGCTGACGGCCGTGATCGGCGCCGCGGCGAAAAGATGGTTGACCGAAGAAAGAAATACATTAAAAAATATTTTAATCATGGCGGCGGCAGGGCTGGTCAGCGGAGTGGCTTATCATCTGATTGTCGATCCGGTCGATGCGTTTCTCTTTCAGCCATTCTGGCCAAGATTGATCGGAGGATTGCTATTTTCATTGATTACAATCATTTCTAATTGTATAATATTCCCATTGTTTTACCCTGCTCTGGTTTATTTGATGAAGAGCGAAAGAAGTGCGGTAATATGATTGTATCAAAAAAATTATTATTTACAACCATAATATTTTTTCTTTTTACGGCATCAAATATTACGGCTCAGGATCAACCGCCTGAACCGAAGCCGGACACATCGGTATTCAAAGCTGATTCATCAAAGGTACCGGACAGCACATTTTTCAAGCTGCCCCCTATAAAGAAGAAAGAGAAAATCGATACTACGCAGTTGGAGTATTTTTATAATTTTGATGATTCGGTTCGACAGGCGTTTCTGATTGACCGCCTCAATATAAAGGATGATGCGGCTCGATCAAATCAACACGACGCCGGCGATTACCTTCGTTTTAGTCCGTCTAATTTCATTATCGATTATCAGGAAATACCATTTCGAAAGACCGTGTCGCCTTTCACTCTGCCGGGTAACCGTATGAACATCATCCTGAATGGTCGAAACCTGACGCCGTTTGAGCATCTCCCTGAACCCGATAATATGACAGATCTCAATAGTATCCCCACCGCCCCGGTGCAGGATATATACAATATCGAGGGTCCCCTGGGCATGATTTTCGGCGGTCAGAACAGCAGTTCGTCGCTAATCCTGGTACCGCATCAACCGGAAGGAACCAGGGCCGAATCGAAAATGATGGTTGATAAGGGCTGGAACGGCTATGCATATACCAAAGGTCTGTTCACGCACCGCAACCGGAAAGGGCGTTCAATCCGCCTGGCCGTCGGATACAGGAAATCCGATGGAACATATTTTAACAGTGATGACGACGGTTATAATCAGTGGGGTGAAATTATCGCTCCGATCACATCAAATGTCCGGCTGGATCTAAACGGTCACCTTTATAAAAACGATGGCGGTTACAGACATCGACCGGCCATATCGGAAAACTATTTCGACAGGTTTCGCCGCAACCTCGATATCAGCTCAGGGCTTAGATTGGCCCACGATGCCGGCAAAACAACCGGGATAGAGTTTCGCCATCAGAGCTCGGAATCCAACATCGATTTATTTCAAAAACCATACTACAGGCATATCGATCTTTCAGATAATACAATAAGCCTTTATCACCAACGGAAGATGGGAAGATCGGCACTAAAGGCCGGATTGAGTCTTACAGAAGGAAAATACGAGGACAGGAGCCTGTCCAATAAACGCCGCCGTGGCACTGTTGATTTCGAGTATTTAGCGGCACATGGAGAGACCGCTTTCCTAATGTATATTAAGGGTGAAAAGGTCAAAGGATATGACCCGGCACCATCGGGGATGTTTGCTTTTACAAATAATGGAGAAAAGACTTTTTTTTCCGGCTCAGTCGGTTACAGCACCAGATTTCCAAGTCAGTATGAACTTGACCTGGTACCGGCCGCCGGCGGATTGGTAGTCGATTTTGGAGAAGATTATCTGGAATCGGGTAATCCCGATCTCGAACCCGAAAAGCAGTTAATCGGCAACCTGACTTTCGCCCTGGGGAGAACCGGCCGCGATTTAAGGTTATCAGTAACGGGCGGGAGAATCAGGGACGGTATCGACTGGAAAAAATTCGACAATCCTCTTTATACACAGGGAGAATATAGACCGGTCAACAGGGATATCGATTTTGTTACCGGTACAGTGCAGAAAAAATTGACGCTGGGGAGCCTTATATACTGGTCGGGCGGGGCCAGCTACCATTACCTGAAGATAGACGGCGACAATGATCCGCCATATTCCCCCGATTATCAGGCGTTTTCGAGTCTTGAACTGTACTATCATATCAAGAAATTCGATGTCCATCTCTACGCCTATGGTGAAGCCGTTTACAATGACATATACTCAGGTTATAACGGGCAGGAATACGGCCGGGACATGATCTTAAATATCAAATTCACCTTCAGAATAAAAAAATTCCGGTTCTATTATATATCGCAGAATGTACCGGGAACCGACTATTATTCGAGAGAAGACTATTTGTATGTCGATCGTTTCAACTACTACGGGGTTACATGGGAATTCTGGGATTAACCGATAAAAAAAGCCCCTGGACCGGGGCTTTTTTTGTATCTGAATTTCTATTTACAAAAACAACGGGGCGAGCACCAGCGAAACCATAGCCATCAGCTTGATGAGGATGTTCATCGACGGGCCGGAAGTATCTTTGAAAGGATCGCCGACGGTATCGCCGACAACTGCGGCTTTATGGGTTTCGGAACCTTTGCCGCCCAGATTACCGGCTTCGATATATTTCTTGGCATTGTCCCAGGCGCCACCGGCATTGGCCATCATCAGGGCCATTAGAACACCTGTCAAAGTAGCACCGCCGAGGAATCCGCCGAGTGCTTCCTTTCCGAAAATCAATCCGACCAGGATCGGAGCGCCTATAGCCGCACATCCGGGCAACACCATTTGCTGAAGGGCACCTTTGGTAGCGATATCGACACAACGTCCGGTATCCGGCTTGGCTGTGCCTTCCATCAGACCGGTGATTTCCCTAAACTGACGGCGCACTTCGGAGACCATTTTAAACGCAGCTTTTCCGACAGCGGTCATTGTCAGGGAGGCGATCAGGAACGGCAGAATGCCGCCGATGAAGAATCCGACCACCACGTGGACATCAAGCAGAGAAATTGTCTTGACATCGGCGGCCGTGCTGTAGGCTGAGAAAAGGGCCAGCGCGGTCAAAGCGGCCGAGCCGATGGCAAAGCCTTTACCGATAGCGGCAGTGGTGTTTCCGAGCGAATCCAGACGGTCAGTGATTTTGCGGACATCTTCGCCCAAACCGGCCATCTCGGTAATACCACCGGCATTATCGGCGATCGGTCCGTAGGCATCGACCGACATGGTCACACCGATGGTTGAAAGCATGCCGACGGCGGCAAGACCGATACCATACAAACCGCCCAGCTTAAATCCAAGCAGGATAGCCATAGCAATAACAAAGACCGGGATTGCCACCGATTCCATACCGACGGCCAGACCGGAAATGATATTGGTGGCGGCGCCGGTTTCGGAAGCCTTGGCGATTTTTCTGATCGGCCCGGCGGCGGTGTAATATTCGGTCAACAGACCAATTAAAATACCGGCCACATTACCGGCCAGGATCACCCAGAACAATTTGGGGTCGAGTCCAAGCTTTTGAATAATAAACCAGGCCGCGATAAAGAGGACAATCGAGGCGACATAGGTAACAACTCGAAGAACAGCCGCAGGGTTTTTCATGTTGGCAAATATCTTGACTGAAAGCACACCCAGAATCGAGGCAATAATTCCCGCGGTAGCGATGGCTATCGGCAGGAGCACTTTAGCCAGAGTCGAGCCGGTCGGCATATCAGAGCCGAGTGCGACCGCCGCGATGGCAATTGTTGCGATGACCGAACCGACATAGGATTCAAAAAGGTCAGCACCCATACCGGCGGTGTCACCGACATTGTCGCCGACATTGTCAGCGATAACAGCGGGGTTACGCGGATCGTCTTCAGGAATACCGGCCTCAACCTTACCAACCAGGTCGGCGCCGACATCAGCCGACTTGGTATAAATACCGCCGCCGACACGCGCGAACAGCGCAATCGAGGAAGCACCCATACCGAACCCGGCCAGATCGGGCCAGTTGAAAAAGTCGGTTCTGAAAACCAGGTAGGTGAAGATTCCCACACCCAGCAGGCCCAGCGAGGCCACCGACATGCCCATTACGGCACCGCCGGTGAAAGCAATCGAAAGCGCTCCACCCTGGCCTTTATCCTTGGCCGCGGCCGATGTCCGGACATTAGCCTTGGTAGCGGCCTGCATACCGAAGTAGCCGGCAAGCATGGAACAGAGAGCGCCGCAGAGGAAGGCGATCGCTGTGGCCCGGGTTATGAAAATGAACAACAAAATGAACACAACAATGATAAAAATGGCGAGAATCGAGTATTCCCGTTTGAGAAAGATCATGGCGCCGTGCGCAATCTGCGAGGCGATGTCTTTCATCAGGTCGTTTCCTGCATCCTTGGATTTTATGTTGAAGTAGAGTATCACGGCGAAGATGATACCGACAACACCTAAAATCTGTGCAGCGTACAAATAGATCCAGTGATCCATTTACAACTCCCTTAAATTAGGTTTATATAATTAATTATGATTAAACACAAAGTCATGTCCCTGCCCTGATAAAATCCTCTCACCTGTTGCCCGTGCGGGTTATCCCTACAAATTT
>QNAH01000185.1 GCA_003641425.1 Candidatus Zixiibacteriota bacterium | reverse complement strand
TTTGCAAATAATCATGCCAAAACTCGATTCTCGGTAATCTAAGAAAAAACTCTCGAGGAAATCCCACAATTGTTATAAAAACAAAGGACAGTCCCGAAAAACTGCCCTTTGTCATCAGTCTGAAGGGCATGGAAAGGGTTACAACCCTTTCCATGCCGACAGCATCATGCAGGGTAATCAGATCCAAATGCCATATAGCGGCCAGTAAACACCCTTGCAGAACTTGTTGCAGTCAAAGGTACACCCATTCAGTGTGGGTTTTTCCGGATCGACCAGAAACAGCATTGTCTCACCTCCTCAAATGAGTTAGTTAGTTTGGTGGTTGATAAATAACAGGCGCCATGTTACATCACATGACACCATTAGTATTGCTGTACTGCATTACCTGTATTATGTAATAATTGGTAATTGTCTGAAGTCCCGGTAATTACCTCGGAGCATATTAAGTTGTTTTAGTGTTGCAAAACTAAAGGCAAAAAAGACTGCGATGCATACTCAGAGCTGCGGGAACAACTGCCGCCTTTATGTATTGCCTTACATCGAATAAATTAATGATTCCGGGGATACCTGTCAATAGTTAATCTCTTATTTGAATAAATGGGGTAAGCAAAGATGGAACATCATTCCGACTGGACAAGTAATTTAGAGATAGGCGGATTGCTGGTGCGAAACGTGAAGCTGGATAAGAAACACATTTTTAATTATTTAGAAAAAGGGCTGTCGATATATCAACAGCCCGCTAAATTTCACAATTCAGACAAATCAGTCGAATAGATCTTCCAGCTGGAGCGTAAGCTTTTTGTTCTCCCCGTCACGTATAATACTGATTTCATAATTCGTGCCCGGGGATTCGCGAAACAGATCGACAACCGCGAAATACCCGTCGAAATATTTCATATCGATCCCGTTAATCGAATTGATTACATCGCCCTGTACAAACCCGGCCTTCTCGCCCGGTGCCCCGGGACAGACATGCCTTACTTCGTACTGCTTCTGATCGTTAAACCAGATCTGCAAACCGGAATGATCCGAGGGGAAATCTTTGCCGAAATCGCCGCCTTTTTCTATGATCATCTGCTGATTTTTATAGTCGAGATACAGCACAAAATGCCTGAACAGGGTATTCCCCAGATTACCCATCACCTCGGCCGAACCAAATCCGACCTCCAGCTCGTCCATCGGGATATCCATAATAGGATCGTTAATGGTATAGCCGCCGAATTCGATAGTCTTGAATTTAATCTCTTTTTCCCGGAACTCTCCCCCGGCTCCCATTCCGTACCTCTCCACACCTTTTCTTTCGAGCAGTCCCTTCTCCTTTGCATACGGATAGTGTATGTTATCGCTTCCGGCTCCGAGATCAATAGTACATCGGCCTGTCATCGTCCCGTCCACCGTGATGGGCGCAGTAAACATATTGCCCTGCAACGGAGCGTCGATAACAGACCCTTCACCAGCATAAGCAAATTCATCGGGATCGTAGAAAGTCAGCGTCCGGTTGGCATAATCCACCCTGGTGGTAAAACGCGACAGAAAATCATAACCCATGATCCCGACCACATCGATATTGAAACGATCGAAAAACATCGATATATCCAGCACCGCCGCCTGTTGCGATTGGAATTTTATACCCTCGATACTGAACGGCGGAAGAGTCGCAAAAGAAACTTCAACAACATTACCCGCTCCCGACCCTTTCAGATTACCCTTGGCCTCGAGCCCCAGCTCCTCGGCGTATCGTTTCGAAATACAGGTCACGCTGGCGCCGGTATCGAGTATCCACCTCCTCTCTTTACCGCCGATATTGACCATGATATAAAGATGTTCGCCCATAAACTGAAAAGAGACCGTTTCGGAACTGCCGCCGCTTGCGAATTCATAATCTTTGACATCCTCGGCAGGCGGTTCGAACAGCGCCGGATCGATTTCCGGATTAACTTCATATTTTTCGATCTTGAGCGATATTTTCTGGCCGATCGGCAATATCTCGATATCCTGTGTAAAAGATCTTATAACGCCGTCGCTTTCCCGGAAATCGGAAAACAGCATGTGCGATTCAACATCCGGTTGTTTTTCGATTGTCTTTATTACATTAAAACTTTCGGTGTCGAAATACTCGAAGGTGACATCATCATTGATTCGGTTGGCATATTTTATCACATAACAATCAGCATCTCCCACCTTCTCGATTCCTTCGAATGTGACGGTAAAATTTTCGGATTCCGGATTAATATGATCCAGCTCGGCTTTGAGCCTGCTGACCTCTCTTCTCTTCAAGGCATTTTCGTCCTTAACAATCTTTAGTTTGCCGTTCATATCGACCACCCAGGAAACCTCGCCGTTGTCTCCGCTCGTTTCTTTGAAGACCGTCAGATCCAATTCTTCGCGGCGGCGATCAGGTTTGACAGTCCACTGTTTGAAAGTCCCCTCAAGCCCGGCCATTGCGAATATTCCCTCGAGGTAACTCGAATTTTCGGCCCGAACCTTGTCCAGACCGCCGATTGCCTCGAAATGCCTGTCGAGAATTTGATACGGGTCCTTTAGATCAGCGCCGGCCAAAAGACTTGAACATAAAATTAAAACAAGAACTCCGCCCGCAAACAAAGCCTTTGTAATTTTCATGTCTTTTCTCCCTGATTAAAATATATGATTACCTTTATCTTTCAATAATGCACATGATAGGCTTTTTTACGGCAAGTCAAATGAAAAGTTTCTGACACGTGGCTCGAGGCCTTACTCATCGGGCATAAAAATACCCTCCTCATTTCAAAATCTTAACTAAGATAAAAAATATAGGAGGGTATAACTTAGGCAATTTCAACCAGTTCGATATCAAAAACAAGGGTCTTCCCGGCCAGTGGATGATTGGCATCGAGCGTGACCTGCTCGCCCTCGACCTTTGTGATAGTGACATCAATTATATGACCGTCCGGCCGTTTGATCTGCAATTGCTGGCCGATCGTGGGATCAATGTCGGGCGGAAATTCATTCTTGGTGACTTCCACCATAAGCTCGTCCCGGCGTTGCCCATAGGCTTCCTCCGGTGCGATTGTGACGGTTTTTTTACCATTAAGTTCCATACCCACGACACCCTGTTCAAAACCTGGGATTACACTTCCCTTGCCGATTTCAAATTCAAGCGGCGGGCGATTCTCGGAACTGTCGAAAACGGTCCCGTCTTCGAGCTTTCCGGTGTAATGGACCTTTACCTTGTCGCCTTCTTTTACCTGGCTCATTCAAACCTCCAAATATATTATATACGGTTCATCATTTATAACTCTGCTCATTGCAGCAAGATCCGATAAGCTTGAAAGGAAAGGGACAAGATTAAAGGAAAATTGCCTTAATCAGCCTGGGGCGATTTTTCTACTTTACGCAGAAAGAGGAAAATTCACAAGAAGTTTTTGAAAAAATATCCGACCATACATTCAACTTTAAAAGACCACTCGCCAGATAAAATAGACAATCATTACCACGCCGATGGCAAACTTGATCACCGTCCCGGCCAGGAATCCGATAAAACTCCCCAGCCCCGCCTTCAGGGCGGTTTTGCTCTTCTTGCCGGCCAGCATCTCGAATATCACCGCTCCGGTAAAAGCACCAAGAATAAATACAAACAGTCCCGCCCCGGGTATCATCAGCCCGGCAATCATTCCGACAAAAGCACCGACCATGCCCGCCGCCGAACCGCCCATCCTTTTCACTCCGAGCGAACCGGCCAGCCAGTCCAGCAACAGCGAAACTACTGTCAAAACAGCAAACACTACGATCGTCTGGCCGCTGATCACGGTAAAATCGGTCAATAAGGCATGAATCACAATAGCAACAAATATTATGGGAACACCGGGGATTATCGGCAGAATAGTGCCGATTAACCCGAACATCATAACCGCCAGCGCGGCTATAAAATATATGATCTCATACCATGTCATCAGCCTGCCGCATAATTTCTATTACCGTTTAAAATCGCTTTTCATAATCACGCACAACTCGAGATCGACAAACTCGCCCCATTTTTTTATCCATTGCGGAAGCGTCGCGATATGCTTCATGCCAATCTTCTGCATCACCTTCCCCGAGGTCGCATTACGCGACATGTGATGCGCATTGATCAGGTTCAGGCCCATTACATTGAATCCATAATCAAGCACCGCCCGGGCCGCCTCGGTGCAGTACCCGCTATTCCAGTATGGCTTACCGACCCAGTAGCCAAGTTCGGCCCGATCATCCTCGATGGCGACAACCAGACCGATCGCCCCGATAAGCTGCCCTGTTTCCCTCAGAACATTGGCGAAATTTACCAGCTTTCCCTCTTCGAATTTCGCCTGATGTGTTCCTATCCATTCTTCCGCCATCCCATCTTCATACGGGTGCGGGATCGCGTTCGTATTTCGTGCTATTTCAATATCCCCCGCCAGTTTCTGCACTGCCGGTGCATCCGTTAAACAAAACGGTCTCAATATCAGTCTCTCGGTCTCGATTGTCGGGCGTTCCTTCGGTTTGGTATACGTCATACGTACAACTCTCCCCGAGCAATCATCTGCACTTCGCCGCCCACATAAACATCAATCTTATCGGTCTTCTGCGCCGCTTTTAGCATCAACAGCGAGGGCCGCCTGATCTCATATCCTTGCTCCACCTTGATATCGATACTGTCCGTTCCGATATATTTGTTTTTCACCAGATAACCCGCCAGACAACCGTTGGCCGAGCCGGTGGCGGGATCTTCGGCGATACCGAGATAATCGGCAAAGAACCTGACATTCAAAGCATTTTGCTCATAATATGTTTCCGGACAGAAGATCAGGATTGTCTTGGCCCTTTTGTTCTGTATGTGTTTCAACAACTTGGGAACACTGGCCCTGGCCCTTTTGATCGCATCGATACTTTTAAGCGGTACTATACTGGTGTAAAAACCGGTCGATACTTCTTCGACCGGAAACCGCTCGTCGATATCACCAACCTCGAGATTTAGAATATCCGCCATGACATTCCTGTCGTAAATCTCCCCGAATTCGGGCGGCTTTTGTTTCATCCAGAGCACCCCCGGCAGATTGTTCTCGTAACTGAATGCCACCGGGATTTGGCCTACCATCAGATTCAGCCTTACTTCCCCGACCGGTTTTCCGATCAGTTCCTGCTGAATGATATAGGCGGTTCCGAGGGTCGGATGTCCGGCGAACGGCATCTCTGCCGCCGGTGTAAAAATCCTCACATCATAGCCGCCGTCCCGCTCCGTGCCAGAAAGAATAAAAGTGGTCTCAGAATAATTCATCTCGCGGGCTATTGCCTGCATCTGATCATCACTCAAATCGGCTCCACCCTGAAATACGGCCAGTTGATTCCCGGCGAATTTCTCCGATGCAAAAACATCGACAATATAAAAATTTATTGTGGACATCAATTCCCCCGCTATTCAAGGAGCTTTTTGAAATCTTCATTGTCTCTCAAATTATCCAGATCATTGTCAACCGCCGCCTGCCGCTTGAGTTTCGAATTCAACCTGATAGCATCGGTGATCGCCTTCAACGCTCCAACTTCATCGCCGGCCGCAAGACGGATGCAGGCCAGGTCATAAAGCACTTCGGGATATTTCGGGGATAGCTCGGCCGCCTTCTCCATGTATGGCAAAGCCGCCTCGTATTTCTGCTCGGTGAACAGCGTCCAGGCCTCGTTCCATGCATAATTTGTCTGCGCCAGGACCAGAAGCCGGCCCAGTTCTTTGAATGGTTCAGGATGGTCATCGACCCGAATATCGATTGCCCGGTCCGTATAACCACCATAACCCGCTTTGTCCTTCACCACCAGCAGGGCCGCCGATTGCTTACCCCGCGAATCACCACCCATCGACTCACCCGCCACCAGGGCATTGAAAAGGCG
>QNAH01000184.1 GCA_003641425.1 Candidatus Zixiibacteriota bacterium | reverse complement strand
TTACGCACTTCTCCCGCAACCGCCTCGGAGAAAACATTGAGCGCCGCCTTGGATGATGAGTACGCCGCCAGTCCGGGAACACCCATCCGTCCGGCCCCGGATGATATATTTATTATCTGGCCGCCCCCCTGCCTTCGATACAGCGGTATCAACTCAAGAAACGAAAAATAAACCGCCTTGAGATTGGTATTGAATATCTGATCGAACTGTTTCTCGGTCAGTTCGATGACCGGTTTGTGAATACCGACACCGGCATTATTGATAAAAATATCGATCCGCCCGAATTTTCGTCGAGCCGATGACACAATCTTCTTCATTTCCGCCTTTTTCGTGATGTCGGCCCGGACAATATGATGATCTTTTTTGTCGAGACCGAGAGATACGGCTGTTTCTTTCAGCCTTTTCATATTACGGCCGGTGAGTACCAGCCGGGCTCCTTCAGCCGCCATATGCCTGCAAATGGCCGCCCCGATACCGCGGCTGGCGCCGGTGATTACCACTATCTTATTTTTAAGGCTGATCATATACCATACCCGATTTGATTTGTGATTTTCATTACCAATGTAAAGCATTAAGATATAAAAATAAAGGATATGAAGATATAATCAACAGGCATAAAAAAATGGGAACCCGCCCCCCTCATAAAAGCGGGTTCCCTGCCTCGAGAAAAAAGAAGATGGCGATCTACAGAAGCAACACCAGTATTATTCACCTCAGAAATTTATAATTTACTCGATTATGAAGCAATCTACATACCGGCACGTGAACGGCGATTTCGATTGTACTGCAAACTTGTGGTATTAATGGTATTAGAGAGAGAAACAAAAATGATCCGGGAGTATCCCGCCGGCCGGACTCGTATGATTCTACGAACCGGCGGCGTAAAAACGGCGCACCCCAATGTAGATCGGACACTTATTAAATGCGGCCCGATATTCTGTATATCGTATTAAATCACGAAAAAGTTATTATTTGGACCGGCGGGCAACTTCTATAATTCGCCCTAAACCTGTGCGGAAACACACTCGGCTTTGAGCTCGCCAAGCGCCTTTCGGATGGACCGGGACAGCGATTTCAGGGTTAGAGGTTTTTTAAGAAAACAGAAAGCGCCCAGTTCGAGGGCGTATTTCGCACGGTCGGTTCGGGAATAACCGGACATGATTATTGCCTTTTGACCGGGCCGGATTTCGAGAATTTTTCTGTATGTCTCGGCCCCGTCTTCGCCCGGCGACATGATCATATCCAGAAGGACCAAGTCAATCGCGTTTTCCTTAATCTGCCTGATTGCATCCTCGCCATCTTTCGCCGTCAATACCGTGTATCCCAGTTTCTCAAGCAGTTTGGTGCTGACATCGCGTTGCTGGGCATCATCATCCACCACCAGAATCGTTTCATTACCGCCGTAAATTTTATCATCCCTGTTATTCTTGATCTCCTCGCGTGTAACGGGAAAATAAAGGTAGAATGAGGTTCCCTGTCCCTCTTCGCTTTTGCAATCGATAAAGCCGTGATGATCTTCCATAACGGCATGGACAACACTGAGCCCAAGACCCGAACCGCGGTGTTGATCGGCCGATTTGGTGGTAAAAAACGGATCGAATACTTTATTCATTATTCCCGACGGGATACCATTCCCGGTATCGGAAACGGTCAGCTTGACATACTCGCCCTTCGGAATATGTTCATAGCCGCCGTATGACTCATCAATATAATAATTTTCGGTTTTGATCGTAAGTCTACCCCCATCCTCCATGGCATCAAAAGCATTGACAACCAGATTGGCCACCACCCGGTGGATTTGAGCCGCACCCCCCATGAAATTCATCAGTTCATTCTCCATCTCGGTGATGATTTCGATCTTTTTATCCGACGGCTGAATTTGCATGAGTACATCGCGGACAATGTCATTGAGACACATCGGGGCCTGCTCATAATGCGCCCTGCGGCCAAGTGTAAGCAGTTGCTGGTTGATATCGGCGATCTTCCGGGCCGAGCGTTCCATGGCATCGACGTACTTGAAAACCTTGCTGTTTTTAGAAAGATCATCCTTGATAAGTTCCGGGTAAGCCACCAGCGGTCCGAGAAGATTATTGAAATCGTGAGCTACCTGTCCTGCGATCCGGCCCGCAGTTTCAAGACGCTGAGCTCGAGAGGCAAACTCCTGCAGATGCCTCGTATCGGTCACATCACGGGCTATCCCGCACAAACCGTTTATCTGCCCCCGGGCATCCCGCATCGGCACTTTTATTACATGAAATATTTTATCCTTACCGCCCACCGGCTCGACATGTTCTTCATCGACAATTTCGCCCTTTAAAACCTTTTTATCCATTTCGAGGATATGTTCTGTCGTCTTCTTATCGAACAGCTCATGGTCGGTCTTGCCGATTAAATCGCCGACAGGAATACCGAATAACCGCTCCATCGACGGATTGGCGATCACATACCTTAAATCGAGATTTTTAATAAAGATCGCATCACGGGCCGTTTCGAATACCGTCCGAAACCGCTCTTCACTCCGACGCACGGCTTCTTCCGCCCTTTTCAATTCCCTGATATCCCGAATCACCGATAACAGGTGTGAAACACCGTTGAGATTTATAATCTTTGCCGAAAGTAATGCCGTTATAATACTGCCGTCTTTTGCACGAAAATCGGCTTCCATATTCTCGACGAAGCCCTCTTTCTTAAGACGGTCACCCATCTTTTGCCGCATTCCTCTGTCAGTCCACAGATTCAGATCCAGGGAGCTTTTGCCTATAGCTTCATCCTCGGAATAACGACTTAATTTGGTGAACCCGTCGTTCACATGTACAAAGGTACCATCATCAACGCGGCTTATGGTGATCGAATCGGGGCTGGTCTGGAAAGCCAGACGGAATCTTTCTTCGCTTTCAAGAAGCGCCCCCTCGACCCGTTTACGCTCTGTAATATCCATGTTAATACCGAGAATGCCGCTTGGTTTGCCGTTGTCATAAATCGGTGCCGTAATATTATGAATATACCTCTGTTCGCCCCTGATATTGCAGATAATTTCCTCATCGACAGTTTCGCCCGCAAAAGCCCTGGCATTGTTATCTATCCAGATTTTTTTGCAATGTTCATTTGAAGCGATATCCTCCGGCCGCTTGCCGAGAATGTCTCCCCAGTTTTCGCGACAGGCTGTGTTCTGAAGCACGTAGCGGCCGTTTTCATCTACAACGAAAAAATCAAATGGGAGACTCTGCATGGTAGCCCGCAACAGGGCCTCGCGTTTTCGAAGCTTTTCTTCGGCAGTTTTGTGGGCGGTAATATCCCTGATTACAGTAATAATCTTTGTAACCCTGTCATTTTCAATAATCGGTATTTTGCGAGTCTCCGTTCTGATTTCGCGACCATGAATGCTGTTGGATTCCCGTGTTATGATTGTTTTTCGGGTCAAAAAGACATTCTCATATTCATTCTTTGCCGATTCCGGGAGAAAATCATATACATCAAAAATATTGCGCCCTATCATATCCGATTCGACACCGATCTTATCATGCCATCGTAACAGACCCTTATTGACCAGGACGATAGAAAAATCACGATCGATAACATGAATGGCGTCGCTCAGCGAGTCAAGAACAGTATGATATTGTTTCTCGGAATTTCTCAGCGCATCCGCGGCTATTTTGCGCTCGGTAATATCCGATGTCAGAACATAGCGTGCAACAAGAACACCGTTCTCGAATCTGGTAGAATACCTGTTATGAACATACCTCCTTGTTCCATCTTTCCGGACAATCCAATATTTCATCTCATCGGGATACTTGCCCTGAAGCTTCTTTTCTCTGATGTTTTTTTGGACTTTCTCGATATCTTCAGGCGCCACAAATTTGGAACCGTCCGTCTTCTTGAACTCTTCCAGGTGGTAACCGAATATCTCACAGGCCCGATCATTGGCATAAACCACTTTATCATTTTCAATGATGGTTAAACCGTCACTGATATTATCCGCTGTCCGCCTGAACCTGTTTTCGCTGAAGCGCAAAGCGCTCTCGATCCGATCCTGTTTTTTCTGGTTGTAATATGTTATCAGGCCGAAAATCAGCAGGATCAGCATTACCATTGATCGATAATAAATCTCATGGGCGGGTACGTCCAGGATCAGAAGGTCCCAAAAAGGCAGCCTGTAAAAAACAAAATGATCGAGAAGTGTATCAAATAGCCAGAAAAACAGCCCCAGAGACAGGGAAATGCACAGATTCCTGCATTTATCCTTCATGTGGTTTCCAGTCCCCTGATTAAGATACAATCCAATATATTCCTATGCCCGGCCGAGTCGTAAGTGATCGAATTGCCCGGGCCCCATCAATACCATCGTTCCCGTTCCGGATAACTACGATTTATATAAGTCCATAAATCCTCCGTACCTCTCCCGTATGGAATAAAGGTCTTTAGTTCTTATCGGTTAAATTGCTGAAGGATTTACTGTTCAGGGACATCCGGGGCATGAAAAAAGGCCGTCTAAAACGGCCTTTAAGTCATTTTCGAAAATTACACGACTTGAAAAACAATATATACGCTAATCTACATGACGATTGTCTCTTCGCGCCGCGCCCCGGTAGAGATCAGGCAGATATCCACACCCAAATCTTCGGTTATAAAGCCCAGATAATTACGGGCCTTCTCAGGCAGCGCGTTGAAATCATTGATTTCGGTTGTGGATGTCATCCATCCGTCGAACTCGCGATAAATCGGCTTGACATGCCATAAATCGGATAAATCCAGCGGTACCTCATTTATCTCCCTGCCGTCAAGTGTATACCCGATACAGATTTTTATTTTTTCCATACCATCCAGGACATCGAGTTTGGTGACTGCTATCTTATCGACCCCATTGATCCGGCAGGCGTGCCGGAGAGCCACCAGGTCAAGCCACCCCGTGCGCCGCGGTCTTCCGGTGGTAGCCCCGTATTCCCCGCCGGTCTCTCGCAGTTTTTCGCCGGCATCATCAAACAACTCGGTCGGAAATGGGCCGGCCCCGACTCTGGTCGTATAAGCCTTCACCACCCCGACCACTTCATCCAGCATCTTCGGGCCGATTCCCAGACCGGTCAGCGCCCCGCCCACGGTCGTATTCGATGAGGTTGCATAAGGATATGTACCAAGGTCGACATCCAGCATGGCGCCCTGTGCCCCCTCGAACAGAATCGATTTACCATCTTTATGGTGCTTTGCCAGCTCTATGGATACATTGACCATCCGGGATTTTAATATCGGAGCGATTTCCAGAAGGTCACTGTAAATTTTTCCCATGTCGGCACGCTCATCATCGGTGCCCGAGAATATATCCGACCTTGTCTTGCGATACATGTCGAGCTTTTCGCGAAGCTTATCCGGGGCATATAAATCGCACAACCGGATTCCAAACCTGCCGACTTTATCGCGGTAGGCCGGGCCGATGCCGCGAAGGGTGGTCCCGATACCGTCATTGCCCCGCTTGCTTTCCTGAAGCGAGTCGATCAGCTTGTGATAAGGCATGACCAGATTCGCCGCCGAGGAAATGAACAGGCGGTCCCCGGTGTCGATCCCTTCCTTGCGTAAAAGCTCCAGTTCCTCGATCAGGCCGAATGGATCGACCACGACTCCGTTGCCGATATAACAGATCTTGCCGCGGTGGATAATTCCTGATGGTATCAGGTGCAGGATATATTTTTTATCTCCCACCAGAATGGTATGCCCGGCATTGGCGCCGCCCTGGAAACGGGCGATGATATCGGCCTTCTCGGCCAGAAGATCGACCACCTTGCCCTTGCCTTCATCACCCCACTGACAGCCTACGACAATTTTGTTTTTAGCCATAATTTAATCTCATTGTATAGAGGGTTTATACAGGATTGCTGACGACGCCCTCAATCCACCTCATTAATTCTTTTTTCCCGATCCCGG
>QNAH01000183.1 GCA_003641425.1 Candidatus Zixiibacteriota bacterium | reverse complement strand
GACCGCACGGTCGGTTCCATACGAAACGGTCATTACCGACGAACCGACATAGCTGATTTCCAGCGCCGAGTATGGCTGGAGGCCGGACGATATCAATATCGTCCCGGATGCTATTTCATGGCCAGGGCTCCCCGATGCGATACTGCCGATCAGCGGCACCGAACCGGTGAGATTATAGGTGCCGCTTGACGAGCTTCCACCCCCGCCGACCGGCTGTCCGCAGGAAATAACGTGAGCGGCCTGACCGAATACTAATACTGCCGGAAGGAGTATCAGCATTAGAGCCAGGACAATTCCAGTTAATTTTTTATTCATGAGCAACCTCTTTTCTTTTGGATAAATGGTTCATAATACACTATCCATTATTTGCTCATGTTACCGCTGTCGGTGTTGGGCAATTGTTCCGTTGCCTTTTTGGTTCCAGTTGCATCGACTGTCCCGTAGGCGGTCGGGAAAAACATGGCTGTTATTCTTGCCTTGTTAACTCGTGGTGTACCGGAAAAGGCGTCGGCGGTAAAGTAATAGGTATATAATCCGGGAGTTACCTGATATACGGCATGAACTGAAACAGGCAGAGGTAGATCGGAGTTGGTTGCAACGTCCGCGGGAGTGGAAATATTACACATATTATTGTAATCGAGAAGCTCCGACTCGGTTGAGATCGTGAAGCGCCCAAGATCTTTGATTCCGTTAACGTGGCTAGGGACATAATAGGCATTGGCTATGACTACCATATATCCGTTGGTCGGGACCTCAATGACCGCGGAATCGAGATTTATAGCAGAGCTCGTTAAAGTAATATAGCCACCATTATACCATCCGGCTGCGATTCCCGGAACCTCGGCCGTGCTTATTGAATACAAAGTCGATGTTAGCTTTTGATATGGGATCATTTCATCATCGGTACCAACCTTGATTCCCAGGTACCGTGCATATCCGGCGGTTGCATTGGGATTTGTGATCGGCCCCAATTCGATTGTAAAAACGCCGTTTTCGTCACACTCGATTGCTGATGTCTGTTCGTAGTAAATCGCCTTCAAGATGGCATCGTGATCACCGGAATAGATTCTGAAGCGCACATCATCTACAACTCCCGTCATCGGGGTGCCATCGGCGTTGGTTAAACGCCCCTGATACATAATGGTATTCGGCGCTTGCGCGGAGACATTCAAAGCCGCCGCGAAAATAATAAGGGCCGCTAAAATTAAAATAATTGCTGTTCTTCTCATTTTTATTTCCTCCTCTTAAGTCCTTATAGTCCTTCAAATTATTTGCCCGGGAGGGCATCTTTGGCCGCCGGTGGCGGATCCGGAAAATCGGGCAGGGCGGTCGAGCCGCCGTTCCCGCCGTCATCACCGCCGCCTCCGGCCAGCGCCACGGCGCCGGCGACCACGCCGACTCCAAGGGCGATAGCCCACCACTTGGTGTACCACGGCTTCTTCTTGCCTTCTTCATCTTCGACGACCTGGGTCACAACCGGTTGACCGGAGTCTTCGGTCACCGCCGGGGCGGTTTCCTCGGCTTTTTTCTCGGTCGCCTGAGTGTCAACCAATGTTTGCGCCTCTTTCATCATGGACATGAACTCGGGCGACTTTATATTCACTTCACCCCGCCATTCGCGATATGATTCAAAGGCGGCGACAAACTGTTCCATCACTTTGTCGCGCTTCTCGCCGTTGTTGCGGACCTTGGCATAATAAACCTCCGCCAGAAGGACATGCACATCGGCTTTCTCCCGGATACCGAGCGTATCCAGCGCCAGCATGGCGTTCAACTCCTCTTCGGCGCATATGTAATTAAGCGCCAGGAAACTTTTTCGGGCACTGTCGAGTGTCGGGTTGCCGGGATCATAGCTGCAATCGCTTTCCTGCCCGAAGGCCGCTCCGGGAAGGATAAACGTATGCAAATAAGCCAGCAACATTAACACCGAGGTGATCCGAAAAACACAATGTTTTTTGATCATGACACCTCCAGATAGATTATGTTGGACTTGATCTTTATTCAGACCAAAAAATCAGCAGGGGAATCGTCTCGCCCGGTTCGCCGTTTACTGATCCAAGTAAAAGTCTCCCCTTGGCCCCTTTGACTACAGCGTGTGTTCCTCCGCCGTATGGAAATACTACGATTGAATCTATTTTTGGTTTTTTTTGTTCATCGTCGGATATACCGAATATGCCCGCCTGCAGAAGCCATTCGCCTTTCGGCTTGGCCATACCCCAGATCGGGAATTCGAGAAGAGTATGCCGCCGACCGTTAAACGACAGCTCGATTATATGCTGATCCGAGGGCGGATTGAGCGAAATCTGCAGGCTAACCGAGTCGAGCGATGCCATCTCTTTACCAAGATCATACGATACTTTCAGATCGCTGTCGGCAATGCGAATCCTATTTTTATAAATCGGGAATTCGTGATGGATGATAGCTATATTATAGCTGCCAGGTTTTAGCATATAGGTGCTGTCAACCGCGCCTTCGCGTCCATCAAGAGTTATCATCTCGGTGCCCTCAGGAGTGATATCGAAAGTCAGGGCGAATTCCGAGGGTGGAGGCGGTTCCTTTTTTGTTTCCTCGATTTTTGGTTCTCCCACCGGTTTTTCCGGTTCCACTTTGGTTACAGCCGTCTCTTCTTTCTTTTCAACCGGCTCCGGCTTTTTCTCGGCCGCCTCTTCTTTTACTTCTTTTTTTGTTTTAATGATTTTCCGTTCGAGTTCGGGCGGTTCGGTTTCTTCTTTCTTTACCACAGGTTTTGTTTCGTCCTGTCTGGTTTCGGGGGGCGCCGTTTCCTCTTCGACCAACCCGGTTTGCTCTTTTGCTTCATCGGTAACTGCGACCGCGGCGGAGTCGGGTTCGATGGATGATATCAGAGTATCCTTTTCGCCCAGAATACCTTCGATTTCCTCTTTGATCTGGTCGGTTTTTCCGGCCTGTTCATTTTTGGCGGTAATCTGATGGTAAAAGTCGGTGATCTGATTTCTGCCGAAATACGCGGCCACCGCCAGCAGGACGATTATCACGGCCAGGTATGGCAGAACAGATTTTTTCTTTTGACCGCCGTAAACCTGTTTGATCGATTTGAATTCGTTGCACATCTCGCGGGAGCTCTGATAACGCTCTTTGGGATTGGGATGGGTCGCTTTCATAAGTATCCGCCGGACCTCCGGGGATAATTTTTCACTGGCCATCCCGCCCCATTCCCGGATATTAGGATTGGCCGGATTGCGATACGGGAGATCGTTGGTGGCAAAGTTGAACAGCGTCACACCCATTTCATAGATATCACTCAGGAACGGATTGTAATCCTGATCTCCGGCCTGGCGTTCGGGCGCCGCGAAGAGCGGAGTCAGGGCCACGTATGCGGTTTTGGTGGCATCGCCGCCCATCTCCTTGGCGATACCGAAATCGATCAGATAGACGTGTCCGCTTTTATCGAACATGATATTGCCCGGTTTGATGTCCCGGTGAGCAATACGTTTGTCATGCGCAAAGGCGATGGCATCGGTCATCGCCCGGGCCACTTTAAGAAATCGTGCTTCATCGAGTGCGCCGGTGCTTTTGAGAATCGAAGAGCCGTCTTTGCCGTCGATAAAAGAAACCACCACGGCCCCTTCATCGGGGAGGTAATCAATCACGCGCGAGATATTGGGGTGATCCAGCATGCACAGGATCTTGGCCTCCTTGGCGAACTTGTCCCGCGACTGCACTCTTTTGAAAAATTTGAAAACCAGCTTTTGTTCGGGAAGATTTTTGTTGTATCCCTCGTACACCTCACCGAACCCGCCGCCGCCGATATATGATTTCATTATATATTTACCGGCGACTTCCCAGCCGATTATACCCAGGGGGTCGGATCCGCCACCCGGATTGGTGTCGGAACCGTTTTGTTTCTGATCGTCAGCCATGTACTATTCCAAAATCATAAATGAACGAATAAACGGTAATACATGATATTTATTCGGCACCAAACGATTTAATTTTGAGAAGTCCTTCCTTCTCAAGGATGTATTCAATGTAAAACTATCATTATGCACGTCGCAAGAACTTTTTATATTTATTTGCGGTATTGATTGTATAAACATGATACGACGTATTTGTTATTGGACAGAACCGAAATCGACTCCGACAGAAAATCATCTATATTGGATTTATTTACGTTTTATCATACAGGTTGCCGAAATAATCAATAATAACAAGCTGATAACTATTTATTGACTTGTTCTTTAAGATATAGTAATATTTTACAGAGCGCATTCTTAGCCTCTGAATTTACCAGGGAGAATTTATGCCCGGAAAACCCGCAGCCAGGGTCGGCGACCAGACTGCACACGGGGGTGTGATAATGCCGCCCGGTGTCCCGATGGTGCTGATCGGCGGTCAGCCGGCCGCCAAGATGAATGATATGCACACTTGCCCGATGCAGACACCCGGAACACCGCCTATCCCCCATGTCGGGGGTCAGATAATCGCAACCGGCGTTTCGGTGCTGGTCGGCGGACAGCCGATTGCCGTTGTGGGTGATACCGCTATTTGTTCCGGGGGGCCGCCGGCCACGATCGTAGCCGGTTGCCCGACGGTTCTTGTAGGTTCCGGCGGTGGTGGTGGCGGCGGCGGCGGTACCGGCGGTGAAACAGCTGTCAAGGCCGAGTCCAGGGGCGGGGAAGCCGAAGAAACTCATAAGCTCGATGTCAAATTTGTCGATAAGGGCGGGAATCCGATAACGGGCGCGGAATACAGTATCAAATCCCCTGACGGCGATAAATCCAAAGCACCGCTGGCCGGGCAGGTCAAAAAGACCGGCCTGAAAGAGGGTAATTATGAGATTTCCTTAAAGGCGATTACCAAGGCGGAATGGTCGGAAAAAGAGGTCGCGGTTGGCGATTCGGTCAAGATGCTGGTGGAAACGGCCGGAATCAAATCAGGGACAAAAGTGACGCTGGAGATATTTGTTCGGGATGCCAATTTCGCGGATAAACCGCTCGAGACAATCGAGACGAAGGTCAGCGGGGATAAGATCGAAGAAGAGTGGGAATTTCAGATCGGGGATGGTTATCTCAAGATACAGGACGAAAAGGATCAGCGTGGCGGTTATTCATCGCCATCATTTTATTTCAGGGTCACGGCCGACGGCATTATTGCCCGGTCGGGAATCCTCGACTACAAGGATTACATCGAACTGGAGTTAAAAGACGAGGATAATAAGCCTGTCAAGGGGGCGGGATATAAGCTTTTTCTTCCCAACGGCGGTATCAGAGAAGGGACTCTGGATGACAACGGCTATGCCAAGGAGGAAAAAATACCCCCGGGACAGGTAAAAGTATCCTTTGATATTAAGGAAAGCAGCAGATAATCCAGTTAATTTCAGGGCGTTTGGCCGCCGAGAAGAAGTCTAGTGCATGTTAACTTTTCTAAGCAGATTATTCGGTAAAACCACTGTCAAAACCCACGGCCTGGCGCAGTTCCAGGCACAACGCGCCAAGGTCGAGATCCTGGAGATGGAAGATGTTCTCTTTCATCTAAACAGTGCCGTTCTGCTCCCATCCAAACCGGCCGGTAAAAGCTCCAAGAACGGGGCCTCCGATAAAGAGCTGAAAAAGAAGCAGGAAAAGCTGTCCGGTATCCGGGCCCTGGCGGTTGTTTTCAGGCAGTATGAATTCGATCCCAGGAAGAAGCTGTTGATCGCGGCCCATACCGATACATCCGGGCAGATCGAACCGAATTTTATACTTTCGGAAAAAAGAGCCCAGTCGGTGCTTTATATTCTCAACGGCGAGCGGGATAAGTGGGCCGATGTCTGTTACGGTCAGCAGCGGGTCGAGGATTATCAGCAGATCATGAAATATTTTGCCAAGGACAGGGGCTGGAAGTGCAATCCGGGCAAAATCGACAACAAGTGCGGAAAAAACACAAATAAGGCCGCGGAAAACTT
>QNAH01000182.1 GCA_003641425.1 Candidatus Zixiibacteriota bacterium | reverse complement strand
TCCGCCTTCTTCGCGGGAGGGATACCACTGTTTAAGATAGCGGCAAAAGACCTTGTGTTCCTGATGCCGCATGCAGACATGATGCTGAATCAACCACGACTGGAGATCATCGAACCATCGCGCATACCACCTGAACGGACCGGGAAAGCGGTCATGTATCGGGACCTGCATGACATGGGTCTGTTCGCGGCTGTAAAACCTGTGGGTGAGCGACCAGTGTGTCCACGGGACGGGCAGGGATAAAAGAAAAAAGAGCGCAAATAAAATCGCGGCCGTGACCGGTTTGAAATTCATCCGATTGATTATCCATACAAAAGATATGAATATGAGGGGGATCAGATAGCCGTAAACCCGGTATTCGAAATGATCGCCGCCGATGATAAGGGTGTAGTAGCCGATATGCAGGATGATAATTATAATTACGATGCACAGGTTGAACGATTTCTGCGGCAGGGAGAGTATTTCAAATGCTGGTGATGTTTTCCTGTTTCGGATGTATGATGCAATCAATACGAGTAATAAACCTATCCAGAACCAGAGGGCGTATTCCAGCACGAATGATGCAAAATATCTCAGGCCGGATTCGGGCCAGGCGGCGACATATTTGGCATAGTATGTATTCGGGAGCCATTCGCCGTAGGTGAATTTTCTCCAGAGAAGATGGACGGGGACAATCAACAGGGGCAATATTGATAAAAACCGGCGCACGTTTATTTTTTTCTGTTTATGGTCATTAATATATGATGCTGTAACAATTGCCAGAGTGCCGAGAATTGCCAGGATACCGTCGGGGCGCGCCAGATAAACCAGCGAGGCGGTCCCGGTCAACAGAAGCCGCCAGTTATTGTTGTATTTTTTGGCGAAAACAGCGATAAAAATCCACCAGAGTACCAGGAAATTGAACATGGCGGTTTCAAGACCGGAGCTTGTCCAGGCCAGAAAGGTTCGGTTGGAAAGGGTGCCAAGCAAGATGGCGGCAATTATAATCAGGCGGTAACGTGATAGTTTTTTTGTCAGATTCATCCGCCATGCTATCATGGCGGTCAACAGTATGGTCATGAAAGAAAAACCGAGGGAAATGACATTGGCCGATTTTGGCGGGATAACGCCGAATATTCTCCAGATATATTCAACTATGATTACCCATAAAAAGCTGGTGTATCCCTCGACTGGTTTGAACGGGGGCGGATTCCAGACATAGCCGAGGCCGTCGATGCTGTTGGAAGCGTAGCGGAAGGCGATGAAGGCATCATCAGTGAGAAACCAGAACCGAATCCAGCCGTAATACAGGCCGGCCGCGGCGGCGGCAAGGATTATGCCCAGTAATATTTTGCTGTTGCGAGTTGTCATGTTATTTGCAATTAGATGATATGACAATGAACAAATGGAATAATATGATATCTGTCAAGGATTTTTGGCGATTGTTGTCATCGTGCACTCCAGCACATCATGGTTGACTAATGATTTATAAACAGGTAATTTTGAAAAACTAATTGAAAGAATTGTGAGTCGAGTTGTTTTATGCCGGTCGAATTGAAGATAAAATTCCGTGATTTTTTTCTGGCGCCGAATTTGATGTCGCTGTTGAGGGTGGCGCTTACGGCGCCGCTGGCGTATTGCCTGGCGCTTGACACCATGACCGGGACCTTGATTGCGGCGGGGATTCTGCTTGCGGCCGGGATCACTGATTTTCTGGATGGTTTCCTGGCGCGGAAATTGAATCAAATTTCGGCGCTGGGGCATATACTCGACCCGGTTGCGGATAAACTTCTGGCGATCATCCTTATAATCGAGCTGATTATTTTCCGGGATTTCCCGATCTGGCTGGCGGCGGCGGTTCTTCTGCGCGACCTGGTGATCATGCTGGTCGGATTGAAAATAGTGAAAAGGCGGCATGAGATTGTGGCCTCGAACCTAAGTGGCAAATATTATTTTGCATCGCTGGCGGTTTTGCTGGGGGCATATATTCTCCGTTTCGATTTCGGGATAAGTATTTTTTTATGGGTCGTCATATTATTCTATTGCATGTCGGTAATCAATTATGGGCGGGTGATGGCGGCGGAGATGCGCGGAACGCCAATTCCGTTGTTCAAAGATAAAGTGTTGTATAAATTGGGCCGGATGTTATTTGTGGTGACGGTATTGAGCGTGTTTTTGTATCGGTTGTATGTGGATGTAGTGGTGGGGTATTTTTGAAGAAAATGGGATTGGGTGCCATTGCACACTAACCCACAGCAAGCTGTGGGGCACCATTTTATTCGTCCATTCATAAGTGATAAGGGTATTTTTGTCCGCAGCAATTTTACTATTGATTTGGTAACGATTTTTGGGCGATTTTGCCGAAAACGGTGATTTTTTTCGTTGTACTATGATTGTTCTCATAGGATTATAAAGATTCGGTTTTGTTTTGTCGCAGGCGCGCGTTTGGACATCACATTTTTTCGGGCGGACAAAATCATCACCGAATCGATGGTACATAATTATTTCGGTTTGCGCTTTGATGTGCATAGTATCTCCTCATATATATGCCCCGTGTTCCGATTTTCACTGAATTGGTAGTGATTTTGATGGAACTGGGAAAATTGCCTTAGCAGGGGGATGGTTTTGTAATTACAGGCGTTGAGCGGTATTAAATGTACCCACCCATTGGGTGGGGTACGGGTGTCCTTCGCAAGGCTCAGTATCTGCGATCCTTCCGTTGTCAGGATCTTCGGCAGACCCGACACCACTTTGGGATATAATAGGCAGGATCGCTGGCTTGCCTTTCGGCAACCTGCGGATCGCTGCCCTGCATTATTAAGAAAAAAATGTCGAAACCTGCCTCGCTTTGCTCGGCATCCTTCGCCCTTTCGGGCTTCGGACAGGGGTGTTCGACCTACCCAATCACCGGATTCTTTACGCAAAATCGCAACCACCATAGACTAAATTAGTCCAGTTTTATTTTCTTGACTAGTTTGTATAAGATAGTTACCTTAGTCCGACTTATGCTGAAACTTGAAATAGACAAACTGGCCAAGTGGTTCGGGCAACGCAAGATTTTCGAGGATATAAACTTAACTCTCGAGATCGGACAGTCGGCGGCTATTATCGGGCCGAATGGTTCCGGCAAAACGACGCTTCTTAGGTTGATTATGGGGTTGTCGTATCCTACCCGGGGGGAAGTCATTTTCTCCGAGGACGGCAAGAAGCTCGATTTCGACGGTTACCGCAAAAGGATGGCGCTGGTGTCGCCGTATCTGTCGCTATATGATGCGCTTACCGGGTTTGAGAACCTTCGGTTTTTTGCCAAAGTGGACGGCCGGGCGGTGTCGAATGATGAAATGAATGAGGTCCTGGAGAAAGTCGGTCTGGGTGGACGCGGAGAAGATTTTGTGGGGGCGTATTCGACCGGGATGAAACAGCGGCTTAAATACGCGGTGGCACTTCTAAAGGACCCGGCGATATTTCTGGTCGATGAGCCGAGCGCGAATCTGGATGAGTCGGGTAGAAATATTGTCCGGGGTATAATCAGGGCCAAAAAGAAAGATTCACTTTTGATCCTGGCCACCAATGAAAAAGAGGAGTATGAACTTGCCGGGCAGTTCTGTCAGTTGGGCGGCTAAGGTTCTGGCGGTGACCCGCAAGGATATCACGGCCGAGTTTCGGACGCGTTATGCGATCAACTCGATTTTGATGTTCGCGCTGGTGACGTTGACGGTGATCTCGATGGCGCTGGGGTTGATGACGCCGGACAGTGATTTAATGGCGGCGCTGTTCTGGGTGATACTCTTTTTTGCGGCGATGTCGGGACTGGCGCAGGTGTTTATTAAAGAGGAAGAGGCGGGAACGGCGCTGATTTTGAAATTGTCCACCGAGGGGCTGGTGATATTTTTCGGTAAACTGATTTTTAATCTGCTTTTATTGACGGTGCTGTCGGTTTTGATTGTGCCGCTGTTTATCATATTATTAAAAGTTACACCGCAAAACTGGGCTGTTTTTCTGATCGGGCTGGTGCTTGGGGATATCGGTCTGGCGGGGGCGACGACGATTATTGCGGCGATTGTGGCGAAGGCGACGGTTAAGGGGGCACTGTTTACGGTTTTATCTTTCCCGATATTACTGCCGCTTCTGATGGCGGTGATAGATATTACTAAAGTGGCATTCGGGGGAGGGAATTTCGGAGACATTTCGACCGGGCTGCAACTTTTGGTGGCTTATGATGTTGTAATGGTGACGGTTTCGGTGATGCTGTTTGATTTTGTCTGGCGGCAATAATCGGATCGAAAATAGAAAAATGGGTTGTATTTGTTGGTTATTTTGTTTAAATAGCGACCGGAACGGGGCGTATAAAAGAGAAAACTATAAATAATATGTGGTGGAAAATACTGATATTTGCGGCGATGTCGGCGGTTATTATCGCGGCTTTCATGACGCCGTCGCCGATGAACCCGGCCATTTCGCTGGGCGATGCCGATGTGTACCGTATTTTCTATTTCCATGTTCCACAGGCATGGGTGGCCGCGCTGGCCTTTGTTCTCTCGATGATTTTCTCGATCAAATTTCTGAAAACGCGTGATATGCAATACGACACCAAGGCGGTGCTGGCGGCCAAACTGGGGCTGGTTTTTGCGGTGCTGGCGACGGTTACGGGATCGATTTTTGCGAAAATGACCTGGGGGGAGTTCTGGAACTGGGCGGAGATCCGTGAGGTCTCGATATTTATCCTGCTGATAATTTACGGGGCGTATTTTGCGCTTCGGTCGGCGCTTCCCAATGCCGAGACAAAGGCGACGTTATCGGCGGTGCTGTCGATTCTTTTTGCGGTTTCGGCGGTATTTTTGATATTTATTTTGCCAAGGCTGTATGCCGATTTTTCGCAGCACCCGTCGGATTCGGTAGTTGACAGGGAAGGGCAGATTACAATGGGCGCGACGGTGGCGGCGATATTTTTCAGCTCACTGGCTGTATTTACGGCGCTGTTTGCATGGATATACAATGTCTCGCTTCGGATAGCGAAGGCTTATGATAAAAATTTGCCGGAGAATTGAAATGAACGCGAACTTTATAGTCATGATTGTTGTTCTGGTAATCTGGATCGGAATATTCCTGTATTTACTGGGACTTGACAACAAGTTGAAAAGGATAGAGAAGAAGGATGAAAGCTAAATATATAATCGGTATCATAATAATTATTGTCTTTATTGCCTGGGGAGCATCGGCGTTTTTCAAAACGACGGTTAAATATGTCACTTTTGACGAAGCCCGCAACGCCACCCGAACGGTGCAGGTGGCGGGTAAGATCGACTTTAACGATGTGACCTATGATGCCGACAATAGCAGGCTGGTATTTTCGATTTATGATATGGAGGCCGACGACCCGGTCGGGGCAGATCGGCTTAAGGTCATCTACAAGGGGGTAGTCCCCGGCAATTTCGACCAGGCCACATCGGTTCTGGTGCGGGGCAAACCTGGTCAGGATGGGTTTGTGGCCGAGAAACTGCTGGTCAAATGTCCATCCAAATATCAAGGCCTGGCTGACGGGACGCAGGGTTAAGTTATGGTATCGGGACAACTGGGCGATCTCGCAATCTATCTTGCCCTGGGGATGACCATTCTCTCCGGGCTGGCTTTTTTTGTCACGGCGCTTGGTAAGCGTAATCTATTTGACCTCGGCAAAAAAGCATATTACTTATTTTTGGTTTTTACCACCGCGGCGGTGGTTTATCTGTTTTATCTATTTTTCGCGCATGATTTTTCGATCGAATATGTTTACGGTTATTCGTCCTCGGATCTGCCGTTTTTCTATCTTCTGTCTGCTTTCTGGGGCGGACAGGAGGGGACATATCTTCTCTGGACCTTTTTCAGCGGCCTGTTCGGGCTGATAATTTTATCCAAGGGCGGCCGGTATAAAATGTATGCCATGTCGTTTTATTCACTGGTCAACCT
>QNAH01000181.1 GCA_003641425.1 Candidatus Zixiibacteriota bacterium | reverse complement strand
CGTGTTCTTCCAGAGATTTTCGCGCCGCTCGGGTTCGCTTTCTATAATTTCCAGTGCTTTGATAACGGCCGCGACATTCGAAGGCGGAATCGATGCCGAAAAGATAAGTTCGCGGGCGAAATGTTTGACATATTCAATAACCGTTTCGTCCGCGACAATGAACCCGCCCAACGACGCGAACGATTTCGAAAATGTTCCCATAGTGATATCGACATCATCGATCATATTAAAATGCTCGGCGGTTCCGCGGCCGCCTGCCCCGAGAACGCCGACCGAGTGAGCGTCATCAACCATTACCCTGGCTCCGTATTCCTTCGCAACTGCGACGAGTTCCGGCAGTTTGATAATGTCGCCTTCCATGGAAAAGACACCATCGACAACAATGAGAATGCCGCCCTTCAGGCCATTATTGATCAGGTTATTAATGACCCGTTTCATATCGGCAATATCATTGTGTGCGAACTTGACTGTCTTTCCGTAAGACAGCCGGCAGGCATCAACGATCGAGGCATGGACCGAGCGGTCAATGACCAAAGCGTCATTTTTCCCCGCAAGGCATGAGATCGTCCCCAGATTGGTCTGGAAACCGGTGGAATAAACCAGCGCCCCTTCTCTTTTAAAAAATTCGGCCAGTTTCGCTTCGAGTTCAATATGAAGATCAAGAGTACCATTCAGAAAACGTGAGCCGGTACACCCGGAGCCGTATTTTCTGGCCGCATCGGCGGCGGCTTCTTTAACCCTCATGTCATTGACCAGTCCCAGATAATTATTGGAGCCGATCATTATAAGCTTACGGTCGCCAATGACGACCTCATCGCCCGGCTCTGATGAAATGGGATTAAAATAGGGGTATAATCCGGCCGCCCTGACCTCGCGTGCAGCCGTAAAATTACTGCATTTGTCAAAGAGATCGTTTTTTTTATCCACTGTCTGTTCCTTGGTCTCCAATTCCAATACCTCTTTTTTATCCAGAAACAACAATATTAACCAAATGAAATATGTATGTCAAGCAAAATGATACCTCATGGTCCCGCCGGGCATGTCTTGTAATGTTAAGAGCAACAATATGATACAATGATGCGGCGCTGTCCGGAGGGCCTGTCTCATGCTCTTTTCTTAATGACTGTATAAGCCGAACCACCTTAGTCTATAAATCTTTCGATTTCCCGGCCGGTACCGTTTACAATATGCCTTATTTCATTACGGGTGACAAGTAAATAATCAAACCAGGGCGTGACATATTTTCGGTATCTGATTCGTATCCTTAGCCGACCGGGCATGTGGCCCCGCTGTTTATTCAATTTATATTACCGCAGGGGAAACGGCTCTTTCGTGTCTGTATATTCGTTTGATTTGGCAATAATTCCGGCGCCGGGTCAGGTGATCTCTTTAAACTTCCGCAAAAGCCAGTGTACGCGCTTGAGGTTTCCGAACAGTCCGAAGTTATTACCCGGCATGCTTAATGTCCCGAATTTACCCAGCCGAGGGTTAATCCGGGTCACCGACATTTCCAGGATAGTCTTAAGACTTCTTTCCCGATATGTCCTGGCGGCAAGGGGAGAATTGTCGATACCGGCAATATCCATACCCTTGCCGCAAATTCGACTGTTTATGATATTTTTTCTTCAGACAATAGCTATTTCGTCAATATGCCGTTCTGATAAGGGTATTTTATCCATAAAAAAACCGCCCGGCCTGAAACCGGGCGGTCAAAAGCCATATTATAATTCTATTTTCCGTATGTCTTTTTTGCTTGCTTTATAAGATCTTCACTTATATTCAAACCGGCCTTTTTCATAACCATTTTATTGATAATAAAATCAACTTTCCCCTTGCCTTCATTATCCGAAACCAATTCCACAATGACACCGTAACGGGCCAATCCGTCAATATCGGTTATGGTCAGGATGGGGCGATTCTCTATCCTTTTCAGAACCTGAGCCAGGGTAGATAAGTCATTCTCACCCATGAATATAATATTTGATCCTGAAAAATCATCGTCGACGGAAAGAGCTTTAATCTCAATGGTTTTTTTCAATTTGGTATCGGTTGCGGCCAGATCCCTGAGTTTTCCGACAAATGACGCCTGTCCGATTACTGAAATTACGAATGTATCGTTACCGCCCGCGTTCTCGGCAGGCCACTCGGTATTTTTTATAAGTTTGATTACAAATTCAGCCTTTTTTACAAGATCCTTTTCTGTACTGTCCTGACCAAATACATTTGCGGCGAAAATAAAAATTAAGATAAATACCGGTAGATGCCTTTTCATCATTATTCCCCGTCTATTATTATGATTTATTAAATTATCCGTATATATTACCCCTTATCGGCAAAACAAGTAAAAGTATGAGATTATTTCGGCCAAATAAAATGGGTCGGTTTTTATAAGAAACGGCCGGGGATAAACTTAACTCACCGGCCGTATAGAAAAATTAGATTTTAATTATATCAACCACAGCCCTCACAGCCGCCCTGGCCACAGTCGGCATCGCCGACTTTGATAGTGTATCCGCTGCCGGTTTCATTGGTCACGAAATCGATATTGATCTCACCAATCTGCGACAGATAGTCTTTTAACTTGGGATCGATATAGGCCGTGATATTATTGGAGCTGACCGCTTCCAAACCTTCCGTTGACTCATCCAGAGCCATTCCAAGAGATGGACCGCTTCAGCCAGCGCCCATAAAATAAAGAATCAAATTCTTATTTTTTTGAGCATCGGAATCAAGGACTTTCTTCAATTCTTCGCTTGCCTTATTTGTTACTCTAAGCATAAAAATCACCCTTCTATTTTTCTATAGAACTTCAAAATTACAAAAAAGTTCAGAAAAAACAAGCCCAAATGACTCTCGCAGACTCAATTTCGGCAGATTTTTTATTGATTTTGAGAAGATTTCGCCAAAAAAACAGGAAATACTACTTAAATTATCCTAATTTACTCGCATCCAGCGTCCAAAGCGCCAATTAACATGGCGCATTTGTTATTAACCGGAATACAGGGTGAGCTGGCCTTAAGCCGGAAATCCCCGCTACCGAGGTCACAGAAATCAGGATCGGCCTCGATATTTCCGTTCATTCCGCTCTGGTCGACAATGCTTCCGGACCAGTTGCCGCCGATATTGTCATAGACATCACAGCAGGTCAATACCGGCTGACTGCTGCTTTCATTGGAGTGGATGCCGCCGCCTTCCTCTGAAAAAGCGACTATACATTTATCCAGTGTCGGCAGTGAGGTTGCCGAGACAAACATGGCCCCGCCCGACATGGATGAATTTCCGACAAAAGTGCAGTTTTCGAAGACCGGTGATGAGCCCTTACACCAGACAGCGCCGCCGCTGGTGGTGGCATAATTATAGGCAAAAACGCAGTTTTTTATAACAGGCGATGAATTTCTAATATAGACAGCGCCGCCGCTGTTGATATAGGCGTTTTTAATCGTGAAGCCATCGACCACCGCATCGTTGGCGCGATCCATGATAATCAATCCCGAATGTTCTTCCCGGGAATTGCCCATACAATTTATAACAGTCGACAGGGGACCGTTTTCGGACAACAAAATAATGGATTTGCCGCCAAAATCGATATCGCGATTTCCCCGGCCGGTATAGACTCCATCGGCAACAAGAACCGTATCGAGTGCATCCGCAACGTCGATCGCTTCCTGAATGGTCGGAACATCGGAGGGTACTCTAATTAGAGTGGAATAGGCGGGCCGAATATCGACAAATTCGGCTGTTGTTGATGTGTCGCCGCAACCGCTGAAAGCGGTCAAAATAATTAATAGCGGCAGAGTTATAAACAGTCTCATGGCGGGTGACCTTTTAATGCTTTTCTACTAATAATACGGCGGCGTGCGTCATGATTTTGGGTACGTTTATCATCGAAAATCGATCATTTCAACAGAAGCATCTTGCGAGTTTCGCTGCGATCCGCCGTTACCACCCTGGAAAAATAAAAACCGGTCGGGAGAGAATTGCCGTCCTTATCATGACCGTTCCATAAAACCCTGTATTTTCCGGCCGCCTTGATTCCCTGATCGAGTTCAGCGATTTTCTCGCCAAGAATATTATAAATTTCGATTTTTACCGGTGATTTCCGGGACAGCGAGTATGAGATTACAGTCGAGGAGTTGAATGGATTCGGATAGTTCTGATCGAGTGTGAATTCCGCCGGTAAATTTAACGGTATCTTTTCTTCGACATCGACAGGAAAATCGAACGGGGCATTCAGAATGTATTTAAGGTCGGTTATCGATGTCAGGCGATCCATTCCCTGGCCGACTCCGATTTTTATCATGACATACTGGCTGTCGCCGGTATTAAAGTCGATCGGGCCGAAACTTCCCAGCATCATCCGGTTGCCGGCGGCAAAATCGAGTTCACCGGTTCCGTTCACCGGATCGCCGGGTACCTGATAGACCGATCCGTTTGGCGGCAAAGTTCCATCCTGTTCCAATCCCCGCATATAATTATAGGCCCATGTTGCCGATTGCGGATCCTGACCACCGATATATTTATAGAATGAACTCATACGAATATTTTTATAGTCGTCTATATATTTCCCGAAAAACAGGGCCGAGTCCCCGGTCGAAGCTGTAATCGGTCCGGCAATCATGCGATACCCGACCGCCGGGGGATTTCCGTAGTAATAGGCATCATCATTTGTGGCATTGTAGCAATAATAAATATCCGAGGCGGTATCGCATCCTACCAGATCATCTGAGGCATCGCCCAGATCGGGATCAAGCCAGATCGACAGACAAAAATCCGATATGTTATTTCCGCCTTTATTAAATAAGCGGTATTCGATATAAACAACGCGTTCATCAAGCGGCATATCCGAGGCCCAGGTTGTCTGATGCACCTCGATACCCAGCGGCGAGCTGAACCTTGCTCGTGACGGGTTACCATCCGGGTTGGCATCGTTGTAAACCACCCATAACATCTGGTCCCCCATACATACAGGTTGTCCGAGCCCGTTTACCGGAGCGCCCTGACCAACCGGCCAGTCGAGATAGTCCTGATTCGGATTTAGGGCCATACTGTCAGAATATAGCCTGTAAACCCGGTACGCCGAGACTGTGTCGGCATCGGGATCGAATGTCCCGCCTGTCATGGGGCCGGGCCAGAAGTCCGATGTGAATTCGGCAATCGCCACCAGAGTGTCAGTGCCGACTATTCCGCCAAGCCATAGCCCCGATGAATAAATCAATGAATGCGTCTGTCCGCTGATGATATCATCCAGCGAAGTATAAGGGTAATAAAGACCTCCTATCCCCTGGGGGAATATTTCTCCATCAGCATGCGCCGTCAGACCAACATTCGATGATGTCGTCAGAAGCTGATTGGCGTTAATATATGAATTATAATCCAGATCCGATATTTCATCGGTTCCGCATATTGCGACTGTGGTAATTAATATCAGCCCAAGGAAAGCCGATAAAATTAAGCGTATTAACTTAGACATATCAAAACTCCCTGTAAATAATAACTCGCCTGACTTGTGGTCTCCTTATGATATGTATCCAAATAAGCCAATTTCTTGCAAATAAAAAAGAATTAAATGAGTATAAGGATCATTTATTTTAGATCATATATTCGACAGACTGGTCGAATATATTCATTGACAAAGTCGATATCGGAGTTACATTGTTGATATTGACATTCCTGCCTGTATTAATGCGTAAATACAATATGGAAAACGGTCATCGTACACCTGCAATTTGTTTTTTCCTGACTTGTATTCTTCTTTTTGGCCATGCAGATATGACAAAAGACTCGCCGGATCCGATAGTGTCTGGAGATGCCGGCGGCGGCGGTAATCGGAACATCCTCGATATATCCCACAAAATAAGTTATCTGCACAAAGACAGCCCGCCTTCGGTTTGCTGATATTCGTATAATTTAAAAGGCCGGAATTATTGTAATCCCGGCCTTTTTTACACAATATCCGGGGGCACGACATTAGATAACGCAACAATT
>QNAH01000180.1 GCA_003641425.1 Candidatus Zixiibacteriota bacterium | reverse complement strand
TCTGAATGCCGCCGCCGATTTCATAAATGATCTCCCGCAGCGAAATACCCATCGGCACCTCGATCAAACCGGTGTTCTTGACCTTCCCGGCCAGCGAAAATGCCTTGGTACCGGTGCTCTTCTTTGTCCCTATCGACGCGAACCAGTCGGCGCCCTTATCCATGATCACCGGGATCGTGGCGAACGTCTCGACATTGTTCAAAACGGTCGGTTTATCATGCAGACCCTTCTGCACCGAACGGATATATTTGGCCCGCGGCTCACCGACCTCGCCGGCAACCGATTTCATCAGCGCCGACGACTCGCCGCAGACAAAAGCGCCGCCACCCCGGCTGATCTTGATATCGAAATCGAATCCCGTACCGAAAATATTCGTTCCGAGAAGACCGTACTCACGGGCGTCTTCGATCGCTTTTTGCAGATTGATTACCGCCAGCGGATATTCCTCGCGGACATATATGTATCCCTCGTTCGATCCGATCGCATAGGCGCAGATGATCATTCCTTCCAGCACCGAATGCGGATCGCCTTCCATAATACAGCGATCCATAAAGGCGCCGGGATCACCCTCGTCGCCGTTGCAGATCACATACCGCACATCCGACTCGATCGCGGCGCAACTGGCCCATTTTCTTCCGGTGGCAAAACCGCCGCCGCCGCGCCCGCGTATCCCGGATTTACTCACCTCGTCGATCACTTCCTTCGGCTTCATACCGCCCAGCGCCTTCGCCAATGCGGAATAGCCGCCGTTTGCAACGTAGTCTGTGATCCGGTCGGGATCGATCTGCCCGACATTGCGCAACGATATCTTCTTCTGATTCTTGTAAAACGGTATTTCTTTATAATAGGCGATCGGCTCTTTGTGCTTGTCGTCGGTGTAGAGCAGCCGCTCGACCAATTCGCCGTTCTTGATAGTCTTCTCGATTATCTCAGCAACATCTTTTTTCTTCACCTTGGAATAAAATATTCCCTCGGGCTCGATCACCACAAGCGGCCCGCGGGCGCAGAATCCGTGGCAACCCGTCTTCCTTATCGATTCAAGCGTGATCCCTTTGATTTTTTTGCCTTTCAGGACCTTCTTGAACTCGTCAAGAATCTGGTCGGAGCCGCTGGCCAGACAGCCCGGTCCGAGACAGACAAGGATTTTCTTCTTGTGCGCCTCGAGAGCCTTCCGGCAGTCGTTCTGCCATTGGTTCAGCTTTTCGATACTATCTATAATCATATCAAACCTTCTTGACCAATTTCAGGACTCTGTCACAGCGGACATTACCATGATACTTACTGTTGACTATCATCACCGGCGCCATGGCACAGGCTCCCACACAATTGACCACCTCGACCGTATACTTCATGTCTTCCGAAGTATCCCCCGGCTTTAGACCAAGCCCGGTTTCAATCTGCTCGAGAATCAAATCGGCGCCCTTGATATGACAGGCCGTTCCCTTGCAGACGCGGATTATATTCTCGCCCCGCGGGGTCAAACTGAAAGCATTGTAAAATGTCGCCACGCTCCAGACTTTACTTAGCGGGACATTTAACTCCCGGGCCGTTTCCGTCATGGCCATTTTGGGCAGATAATGAAATTCTCGCTGTATGTCCTGGAGCACCCCAATCAGCGAACCCGGCTTTTTGGGACTGCGGTCGATAACCTCTTTTACTCTATCTAAATCAACTACCTGATTTACCATGCTTCACCTCTATATGTTGACCTTACCGGTCACGACTTTCCGGCCTTCTTCGATGGCGCGGTGGTTGATCTCCAGTAATTCCTTTTTCTTGCCGCCCCCCATTTTCTTCTCCATCATACTTAGCAGAGAATCAAATGAGACCGCATCGGTCGCTTCGATAAAAGCCGCCAGCATGGCCATATTGGCCACCTTGGGATTGCCGACTTTGATGGCGATATCATTGACCGGAACCAGGATCTCGGTAATATCATCACGGCCCGATTTGACATCGATCAGCGAACTGTTGATCAACAATAACCCGCCCTTTTTTACCAGCGCCCCAAACTTATCCAGCGATGGGCGGTTGAAAACGCAGGCCGACATCGGATTGTTGATGATCGGCGAACCGATCCGCCCGTCGGATATGACAATCGTGCAGTTGGCGGTTCCGCCCCGCATCTCGGGCCCGTACGACGGGATCCAGACAACATTCTTACCCTCTTCCATAGCCGTGTAAGCCAGAAGCTGACCTGCCGTCATCACACCCTGTCCGCCGAATCCCGCAAATACGACTTCCTTTTGCTTTGCCATGATCAGCCTTCCCCCTTCTCCGGGTCTTTTAATACACCCAGTTTGTAGTAAGGCTCCATATTATCGATGATCCACTGGGTCGCATCGCACGGTGTGATACCCCAGTTGGTCGGACAGGTCGATAATACTTCGACAAGACTGAAACACTTTTCCTCTTTCTGAAGACGAAACGCCTTTTTTATGATCTTCTTGGCCGCGACAATATGCATCGGTGTCTGTGTACTGCAGCGCGCGATAAAACTGGGCGTCCGCAGCGTGGCCAGTAACTCAGCCATCCGAATCGGGTAACCGGCCAGATTGGTATCTCGCCCAAAAGGTGATGTCGTCGTTTTCTGCCCCGGCATCGTCGTCGGGGCCATCTGGCCGCCGGTCATACCGTAGATGGCATTGTTGACAAAAATAACCGTGATCTTCTCGCCCCGGTTGGCGGCGTGGACAATCTCGCCCATACCGATCGAGGCCAGATCGCCGTCACCCTGGTAGGTGAAGCAGATCATATCCGGCCGCGTCCGTTTGAATCCGGTGGCCAGCGCCGGGGCCCGACCATGCGGAGCCTCCATAAAATCACAGTTGAAATAATTATAAATAAAGACCGAACAACCGACCGGCGCTACTCCGACCGCTCGCTCCCGAAGATTGAGTTCATCAAGCGATTCCGCCACCATCCTGTGGATGATACCGTGCGTGCAACCCGGACAATAGTGGGTCACCGTCTCGCTCAACGATTCGGGTCTCTTGAAAATTGTGGTCGCATCATTTATCATGATATCCTCGTATATTTTCGAGCATCATTTCTCTATTCCCAGCGATTTCCGGATATAACCTTTGACATCATCCGGAGTTGGCACGATTCCGCCTGTCCGGCCGCTGAATTCAACCGGCTTCTTGCCCCTGACAAATCGTTCGACATCCTCGACCATCTGGCCGACACTCATCTCAATACTCAACACCTTTTCGATATTCGGCTTGACAGCCTCGTCGTATAACTGCTGACCGGGGAACGGGTAAAGAGTAATTGGACGCATCAGCCCAACACTGATCCCTTCCTCTTCACCAATTTCATCAATCGCCGTCTGGATCACCCGCGACATGGTTCCGTACGAGACTACCAGCAGACGGTTTTTCTCGCTGATATTATACAACTCGTAACGGATCTCATCCTTCTTCATCATGTCATACTTGTTGGCCAGCATAAAGCTGTTTTCATCGAGCTTTTCAGGATCAAGATAAAGAGATTTGAGAATGCGCGATTCCCGACCCTTGGCCCCGTTGAGGGCCCAGTCGCTTTCTGCCGGATCGTTTTGCTCGCGGTACTTCTCCGGAAACTCGACCGACTCCATCATCTGCCCGATCATCGCATCACCGATGATCATCACCGGATTACGGTACTTATCGGCCAGGTCAAAGGCCAGGATGGTCAGATCGACCGCTTCCTGTACCGACGCCGGCGCCAGAACAAGCGTGCGATAATCACCGTGACCGCCGCCTTTGGTTGCCTGGAAATAATCCGACTGGGCCGGCAAAATTCCGCCCAGACCGGGACCGCCACGCATAATATTGATCAGGACCACCGGCAGATGTGCGCCGGCCATATACGAAATCGCCTCCTGCATCAGACTGATACCGGGACTCGATGAGGTTGTGAATACTCGCTTGCCGGAACAGGCCGCCCCGAACAGCATATTGCCGACCGCCACTTCCGACTCGGCCTGCACAAAGGCTCCACCGACCTCCGGAAGGCGCCAGCATAGGTATTCCGCCACCTCGCTCTGGGGAGTGATGGGATAGGCGAAATAATTTAACGCCCCGGCGCATACCGCCGCCTCCCCAATGGCCTCGTTGCCTTTCATTAATTTCTTAGCCATTATTCCTCCCCGTTAATACTCGAACAGCACGAATTGCGTCCCGTGTGTGTGAACCTCGATGGCCACATCAGGACAGGTGATTGCGCAGATTCGACAGCCGATACACCTCGACGGTTCCGCCAGCGTGGCGTAAAAATAACCCTTAAGATTTATGTCCTTCGACATCTTGAGGATCTGCATCGGACATGCCCTGACACACAACTCGCAACCTTTGCAATAGTTCTTGTCTATTCTAACTCCGGGCATGAATCATTCCCTTCAATTAAAAAATATTTCAAACCGGATTATCTTTTCTTTCCCATGGTTTGAGCATGGATCGCGTCATCGGCAATACCGGACACTCAAAAACCGATGTGTCCATACCCTCCAGTGTTCTTCTCCTGGCGCTGATAAACTGAAGCGGGAGACCTAATTCACGGCTGATCTCGATGGCCAGTTCATAACCCTCGATGACAATCTCCGGGGTGGTCTCGTCTATCATATGCGTGTTCGAAATCAGCCCTGTAAACTTGAGCCGCGCCGTTGATTCGATTCTTTCCATAGTTTTTATACTTCCGGCGACATCCGATGTCTGCGGTCTGCGGCTGTTAAGAACCATCAGCATCTCATAATCACCCAGATCGATAGAATCCGCCAGCGAACCGAATGCCCGTGTTCCCTGGGCATCACCGCCAATATCGAGAATCAGCTTGCCGTCTTTTTGCTCGATAGCCCCCTTTATCTCGGGAAGCAAAACCGGAACATCGGCATAATATAAACCGCCGGGCGGCATGATCGCCCGGATACCCAGTACCTCGAGTTCCTTCGCCGCCTCACGACTGCGAAAATAGGGATTAACCAGATCCAGATCGACTATTGAAATTTGCTTCTTCTCGGTGGCGACAAAATACTTGGCCAGATTTACGGACACCTCGGTCTTGCCGCTTCCAAAACCGCCTACTATGGCGATAATTCGTTTATCTATTTTAGGATAGCGAATACCCGGGTCATCCGTCATACTTGACCAATCCTTTACCGCCGGAGTTGTCAAAACACCAAAAGAACCGGCAAATCACATTTTCCGACGGAAAACCGACTTGCCCGCCACTCCATTTAATTTCTTTTCATTATCATCAAATAAGGCCGTAAAGTCAAGCTATATTGTGAAAAAAATCACTTAAAATAATCCTTTAAGCCCTTATCCGGCAATAAATCAGGCAATAAAGACACGAATTGTTTAGGCACTTCCGGCAGAATGATTTAAAGCCGAGAATGGCCGTCCTGATATTAAAAAACGGCGCCGTAAATCCGGCACCGCCTGAAATCATTTAACCGATAATATGATACTGAATTAATCCTGCCCCCAGCCCTCGAGCGACCGGAAATTCTTGAACTGGGCGCTGTCGGCAAAAGTCTGCGGCTGTTTGGCATACATCAACACACCGTCGATCATGTAAATATGATTCTGCTCCTCTCCCGCAATTTTCAAAAACAGCCGCTTCCGGCCCGGATCCGCCTCCTTCTCCGCCTGCTCCTCATAAAATTTCTTCGACTTCTCCTCGACCTTTAAAGCCTCCTTCCAGGCCGAAATCTCATCATTACCAAACTGCATCCCGCCCGGGTTGTCGGCCATCTGCTCAAAAACATTCTTTATCTTCTTAACCGTCTGCGGACCCGTAAAGACGCCATTTATATCATCCGGATTTTCCTTCAGCCGCTTGAAATAATTATAGTGGCGCTCCTCTTCCTCAGCCATCGACAGCGATATCTGTCTCAATCCCTCATTCGCTGTTGCCGCCGCCTGCTGCTCATAAAACGCCTTACCGTCGAGCTCCATCTGCATTGCAAATTCAAGTATGTCCATTAGTACTCCCCTGATTTATAAAAATATTCGATGT
>QNAH01000179.1 GCA_003641425.1 Candidatus Zixiibacteriota bacterium | reverse complement strand
CTTATTTTTCTTTTTATAAAATTTCCGCTTTTATATGCCGCGCTTTATTTCATGGTAACCTCTACTTTTTTCGACACGATTTTACTTCTGGTCGGATTTACCATTGTTTTGCTGGTTATTGTTCTAAAAGCGGCCGGGCGGGTACTGTTGAAGCTGGACAATAATGATATGAAAAATAGACAGGAAAGTTTGAAGAGTGTTTAATAAGCTGCTTTTCTACGTAATGACAGCCTCGCATGGTGTTGCCGAACATGCCGCCGAAGCGGTCGAGCATGGCGGCGGTCACGGCGAAGAATCACACGAACTGCCCAATTTAATCACCCTCATCGACAGGACTTTCGCGCATCATTACGATGCCCTGATTTATGCCGGGGTGGTGGCGCTGTTCATGGTCGGCGTGGCCTTTATCACCTACCGTCGGCGGCAGATGATTCCGGGACGCCTTCAGAATCTGGTCGAGATGCTCGTCGAGGGGCTATACAACCTGATCGAATCGGTGATGGGCAAAAAGGAAGCGCGGAAATTCACTCCTTTTCTGGGCACATTGTTTATCTACATCTGGTTTATGAACCTGGTCGGTTTAATACCGCTTTTCAAATCGTCGACCTCGTCGATCAACACCACCGCGGCTCTTGCGCTTACAGTTTTTCTGTATGTCCAGTACACCGGTATGAGACGTTTGGGCATCTTGGGATATTTCCACCATCTTCTGGGTTCGCCGAATGACGCCGTCACCTGGGCGCTGGCTCCGATCAACCTCCCGATTCACTTGGTGGGTGAGCTGGCCAAACCATTTTCACTGGCGCTTCGTCTTTTCGGTAACATCACCGGTGAGGATATTTTGATCGCCGCCTTTGTGTCGCTGGGTATCATGTTTATGGGTATCTTCGGATCGCCGATAGGTTTCCCGTTTCAGATACCGTTTATACTGCTGGCGCTGCTGACCTCGACCATCCAGGCGCTGGTGTTTACCATGCTGTCAACGATTTATTTCTTCATGATGTTGCCCCATGAGGAACATCATTGATAAAGGATTGAAAGAAAGAAACAATTAACTCATATACGTTAGTTTTTTGGAGGATATGATGGATTATCAAGCTGCATTATCGTTTGCACTGCCGATTGCTGTTTCAATCGCTGCTATCGGTTCTGGTTTGGGTCTGGGCAAGGCCGTTGGTTCGGCGATGGAAGCCATGGGCCGCCAGCCGGAAGCCGCCGCTAAGATTCAGACCGGTATGATTATCGGTGCTGCGTTTATCGAAGCGTTGACCATTTATGCTCTGGTCGGCCTGCTGCTCCTTATGGGCAAAATCGGCTAATAATCAACCCGGAGTACAGGAGAAAGCGTTTCACCAACTTTTGTTGGAGACAAGTAAATGAGTCCCGATATATATCAAATATTAACCCACATAATCGGTTTTCTGGTCGTGGTCTGGCTTATGAAGAAGTTCGCATGGAAACCGCTTCTAAACATGATGGATGAGCGACGCCAGAAAATTGTCGATGAGTTCCAGAAAATCGACGATGACCGGGCCGAGGTCGAACAGATTAAATCCGATTATGAAGGGAAATTGAAGAATATCGATGCGGAACGCCGTCAGAAAATCACCGAAGCTGTTAACGAGGGTAACAAGATCGCGTCGGATATCAAGCTGAAAGCGCAGGAACAGGCGCGCGACATTATCAATCGTACCAACGAACAGCTTGAACGGGATGTTGCCAAGGCCAAAGTGCAGCTCAAAGAAGAGATGGTGACGATAACCCTGACCGCCGCGGAAAAAATTCTTCGTGAGAAGCTCGATGAAAAGAAGGAGCGGGAACTGATCGGAAAGTTTATCGACAATATAGAGAAGGCGTAATAACATGCTGGCGCAACAGGTTGCTAAAAAATACTCAACCGCTCTTTTTGAACTGGCCAGGGAGAAAAACCTTCTCGATAACGCCTGGGGTCAGTTTAAGGCCATCGCGGAATTCCTTGAGAAAGACAGAACATTGCTCGATTTCATGGAAGCGCCGCAGGTTCCTGATGACAGGAAGATGGCCTTGATAAAGACCGTCTTTGCCGGGCGAATGGAAAAGTCATTCTTCGACTTTCTGCTTGTCCTGGTGGATAAACGGCGGTTCAAATATCTCCCGGAAATTATCGATAATTTCGACATGCTGGTTCGGGAAGAAAAGGGTATTGCCAAGGCGGTTTGTCTGACGGCGGAACCGATTACCGATGCAGAACGGCAGAATCTGATTAAGAGCCTGCAGCAGAAAACATCTCTGAAAGTCGAGCTTGAGGAAAAAATAGATAAATCCATTCTCGGCGGCATGATTGTCATGCTGCGCAATCAGATAATCGACGGATCACTTAAGCATGGTCTTGACCTGCTTAAAAATCGGCTGCTGAAGGTTAAAGTCCATTAGCCCCGGACATGCGGCCGACCGTCGGCTGACTGCTTGAAAGGAATAATCTGGAGGTTGCGATAGCTTAATTAGAGCTTGACCATAAATGACAGACCTCTATCGGAGAGCATAAGAAAGTGCAATCCGAAGGCGAATGTGAAAATAAGTTTTATTGAATTGAGGTATAGATATGGGCTTAAATCCTGAAGAAGTATCTTCAATAATCAAGAAAGAAGTTGAAGGGTACGAAACCAAACTGGAGATGGAGTCGGTTGGGACGGTTCTTCAGGTGGGTGATGGCATCGCGCGAGTCTGGGGTCTGGAAGATGTGATGATGTCGGAACTGGTGGAGTTTCCCAACGACATTATCGGCGTGGTTTTGAACCTTGAAGAAGACAGTGTCGGTGTTGCCATCTTCGGCGACAACACGGCTGTCAAGGAAGGCGATACTGTCCGACGAACCGGCCGTGTGGCTCAGGTGCCGGTCGGTGATGCGATGATCGGACGTGTGGTTAACCCGCTGGGTCAGCCGCTTGACGGCAAGGGACCGATCGTTACCGAGAAATTCCGTATTCTCGAAGGCAGGGCTCCCGGCGTAACCGAACGTCAGCCGGTGAAAGAGCCGGTTCAGACCGGTTTGAAATCGATCGATTCGATGATCCCTATCGGCCGCGGCCAGCGTGAGCTGATTATCGGGGACCGCGGAACAGGAAAGACCGCCGTGGCGATCGATACCATCATCAATCAAAAAGGCACCGATCTTTTCTGCATCTATGTGGCTATCGGTCAGAAAACCTCGACCGTGGCGAAGGTTGTCAAGATACTCGAGGAGCATGGCGCCATGGAATATACGACCGTGGTCGCGGCCAATGCTTCCGATCCGGCCCCGATGCAATATATCGCTCCTTATGCCGGATGCACCATGGGCGAAGAGTTCCTCTATAATAAAAAGCATGTCGTGGTCATTTACGACGACCTGTCGAAACATGCCATCGCCTACCGCCAGATGTCTCTGCTTCTGAGACGTCCGCCGGGACGAGAGGCTTATCCGGGCGATGTTTTCTATCTGCATTCGCGCCTTCTCGAGCGCGCCGCCAAACTTAATGATGATCTTGGCGGCGGATCGCTGACAGCCCTGCCGATAATCGAAACCCAGGCGGGTGACGTTTCGGCATACATCCCGACCAACGTCATTTCCATCACCGACGGTCAGATATTCCTTGAGACCGACCTGTTTTTCTCGGGTGTCAGACCGGCCATTAATGTCGGTATATCGGTCTCTCGTGTGGGTGGTAACGCGCAGGTCAAGGCGATGAGGAAAGTCGCCGGTTCACTGCGACTCGATCTGGCCCAATACCGCGAGCTGGCCGCTTTTGCGCAGTTCGGTTCTGATCTGGATGAAGCTACGCAGAGCCAGTTGACGCGAGGCCAGAAAATGGTCGAAATTCTCAAACAGAAACAATATGTGCCGATGCCGATGGCCAGACAGGTCATTATTATCTGGGCTGGTGTCAACGGGTATCTCGATGATATTATCAATGATAATATCGCCGATTTCGAGGCGAAATTCCTGGAATTTTGCTCCAAGGAATATCCCGATATTGAACATGGTATAGAAAAGGAAAAAGCTCTTTCCGATGCCATCCTTGGTAATCTGAAAGAAGCCATTGAGAAATTTAAAGCGCAATACTCAGCTTGAGCATAAATTATGGCGACACTGCGTCAAGTAAAGAAAAGAATCAATTCGGTTATTTCCACACGCCAGATTACCAAGGCGATGGAGATGGTGGCCGCGGCCAAACTGCGTAAGGCCCAGATGCGGGTCATGCAGGTCCGGCCATACTCCGAAAAACTGGATCATATTCTGATTCATCTTTCGGCGGCCGCATCCGGCGAACTGATCCATCCTTTCTTCGAGAAGAGAGAAGTCAAAAAACAGACCCTGGTTCTGGTTACCTCCGACAGCGGTCTGTGTGGATCGTTTAACACCAATCTTATAGCCGAGGCTCGCCGCTGGCTGATAGGCAAAAGCCCCGAGACTGCTGAACTGGTTCTGCTGGGGAAGAAAGGTAATGATTTCTTCAAAAGACGTGACTGGCCGATAGTCCGGCTGTTCGATGAGTGGAACGGCAATCTCGATCATGCCAAAGCCCGCGATGTTGTCGATTTTCTGACCAGCCGTTTTCTGAACGGTGAGACGGATCAGATTGACATGATTTACGCCCAGTTTATTTCAACGGGCAGGTCAAGCAATGTCGCGGTGCGTTATCTTCCGGTGGAGCGGCCCGAGATATCCGAGGAACAAACGGCTCACCTGGAATATATTTTTGAGCCGTCTCCGGAGTCGATTTTCACCAACCTGATGCCCCGTTATGCTCTGACAAAGATGATCACGGCGCTGGCGGATAATTTCGCCTCGGAGCACAGCACCAGGATGACCGCCATGAGCGCGGCCACGAAAAACGCAGGTGAATTGATCGACGCCCTGACGCTTCAGTATAATAAGGCCCGTCAGGCCGCCATTACCACCGAACTGCTCGATATTGTCGGCGGTGCGGAGGCGTTAAAAGGTTAGTTTGAAAAAATAATATTACTATAAACGGAGCTGTTTGAAATGGCTGATAACATCGGAAAAGTGGTGCAGGTAATCGGTGCTACGGTGGATTGCGAATTCCATTCCGACCACCTGCCCGAAATTCTTAACGCCATTAAGATTGAAGACAAAGAAAAAGAAATCGATCTTACTGTAGAAGCTGCCATGCATATCGGCGACAATATCGTCCGGTGTGTATCCCTTGCCTCCACCGACGGTTTGGTACGGGGAATGGAAGCGGTCGATACCGGAGCGCCGATTTCGGTCCCGGTAGGCGAGATCACGCTCGGCCGCGTATTCAATCTTCTCGGTCAACCGATCGACAATCTGGGCGATATCCCTAAAGACACGGAACGCAGTCCAATTCATAGACCGACCCCGAGTTTTGCGGAACAGGATACGACAACTGAAATCCTCGAAACCGGTATTAAAGTGGTCGATCTTCTCGAGCCGTACCCCAAGGGCGGAAAAGTCGGTCTCTTCGGGGGGGCCGGCGTGGGAAAGACGGTTTTGATTCAGGAGCTTATTCGCTCTATTGCCACCGAGCACGGCGGTAAGTCGGTTTTTTGCGGTGTCGGTGAACGAACCCGTGAGGGCAACGACCTCTGGCTGGAAATGAAGGAATCGGGCGTTATTGCCAAGACCGTCATGTGCTTCGGCCAGATGAACGAGCCTCCCGGCGCCAGATTGCGCGTTGGATTGTCGGGTCTGACGATGGCGGAATATTTCCGTGATCGCGAGCATCAGGATGTTCTGATTTTTATCGATAATATTTTCCGATTTGTCCAGGCCGGTTCCGAGGTGTCTGCGCTTCTTGGCCGTATGCCTTCGGCGGTCGGCTATCAGCCGACACTGGGTACCGAGATGGGCGCTCTTCAGGAACGAATCACCTCGACCACGGCCGGTTCGATTACATCGGTGCAGGCCATTTATGTTCCGGCTGACGACCTTACCGATCCTGCTCCGGCGACAACTTTCTCGCATTTGGATGCCACCTCGGTGTTATCGCGTCAGATCGCCGAGTTGGGTATTTATCCTGCGGT
>QNAH01000178.1 GCA_003641425.1 Candidatus Zixiibacteriota bacterium | reverse complement strand
GTTATACTCGATTAAGTTTTTCTGTTAATCCGAACAACCTATTTGGGAGAATAGAATGAAAAAGTTTAGCGACAAACTCAAAGAAATTGAACGGGCTATAAGAGGGAAAAATGGCGATTTTGGTAATTCATCCGGATCACATTCAGAATATGCAAATTATAGTGATGGCGACTATATCTATCCAGTTGCGTCTACAAAAAATCCAAATCAGCCGAGAACATCTCGACCTCCTGTAGTTTATTCTAACGGAAGTTCAACGGCATAATATGTTGATTGCTTGTCGATAGCATGAAAATAATGGGGGTGGTGATAATCACTCCCATTACTGAAAATAATAATTTCACAGGTTACTATTATGAATAATCAGTTTTCGCTTTGGCTAATTAATAATTCATTCTTGTTGGCCGAAATATTTGGTGCGAAAAATATTTTACTTGATGACATTAACTGGCAATCAATTGTTATCAAGAACTTTGAATTACCTCCCTACTGGAGGCAATTATACTCTCGATTGAAAATAGTTTTTCCGACAAGAGGTAGAGGTTTAGTAATTCCTCCGGACAAATTCTATTTGGACTTAGGCCTTCGGACAGTAAGGGGAAAAATTCCGGAGCACTATTTTGAAAGAGATTATTTTAACGACCTTTATTCAAAAGGTTGGGCTCGATATTCATTCCATATAAAGAATGGATGGAAGCCGAGTATGATCGTAAGGGAGGGCACAAATTTGGTAAATGTTCTCGATATGCTTCATGATGCAATGTTTAAAGCCGCAAGGGATACAAAATAATTATGAAATCGATTTCGGTTATAATTAAAAAAAGCGATTTTGATGTCTTAAATGAACATCTCTATAAAAATCGCAACCTAGAATCGGGTGCGATGGCATTTTTTAACAAATCAGAAGGGAACAATAAGGTTAAATTGCTAATCAGTAAGTTGAAAATTCCTAAGGAAAACGATTTCTTGGCCAGATCCTCCAGCGCCATTAGTTTTAAACCTGAATTCACAGAATCGTGTCATTCCCTATGTGAATCAGAATATCTTCATCTTCTTGATATTCATACTCATCCTTGGTCAAACTCAGTAGAATTTAGTCCAATTGATGATAGAGAAGCAATAAAAACGAAAATTCCATATCTTGAACAATATGTACCTAATACGGCCATTGCATTCATCGTATTCGGCAATGATATAAATATCGCCTCGGCTAGATATTGGGACTTGGAATCAAAAGAAATGACACCCATTTCAAACATAATCGTAATTTAGAGTTTTATTATGAGAAAAATTACTTGCCAAAACAGCAAATCTAGACATTCAAATTGTGATGAGGGAACATCGAATTATAATAAGGAATTCTGTGACCGTCATATCCTTGTTTTTGGCGAAGAAATGCAAAATCGCCTTTCTTCCCTCAATATTGGCATCGTCGCAGTTGGCGGCTTGGGGATATTAACCACCGAATTATTGATGAGATTATTCCCTCGCAAACTTACATGGATTGAATTCGATCACATTTCAAAAAGTAATTTGAACCGATTCACTGGTTCAACTATACATGACGCCAAAAAGGAAACTCCCAAATCTACTCTTGCATCCCGGCTCGTTCGTAAATTTAATCGTGAACAAGAGTTTGTTTCAATAAACGGGAATTTTCTTGAACTGCAGAACCAAGAAAAGTTCAAAGAATGTGATTACCTTTTTGTAACAGCGGATTCGGTTGCTGTCCGGTTGGCAGCAAACCAGCTTTGTCTTGCACATGGGATTCCCATGCTGGATTTAGGAACCGGTGCTTCTGTTGGAAAAACCGGACTTCGAAGTTCAGGTGGTCAAATAATAAGAATTATGCCTGATTCAGGTTTTTGCTTAGTTTGCTCAGAACTTTATAATCTAAGCGATGCTATGGCTGAATTTATGGATGATGAAGAATATAAACGACAACAGGATTTAGGATATGTACGTGGAGCGGACATTCCTGATCCACAAGTTTACGCACTGAACATGATGACTGCCTCCTGGGCGGTTTGGATCTTGATGCGTTCAGTTGCGGGTGAAGATTTAAACTTCGATGTTTTAGCAATTGATGCATTGAATTTCAATACCTATATCTGGACTGAAAAAAAACGGAAGCCCAATAATTGTCCTATTTGTGGTAGCAACGGTATTGTTTTTGGCGGTGACAAAGTAGATTTTCTTTTGAAGGATATTGATAAAACTAAGACTCGATCAGACTCAAAAGTCTATTGCAATTCCAAACTCTCTGATAAAAAGGAGAGATCAAATGCCAAAATTCGATCTAAATCAAATCAAGGCAAAAAATAGTATTATTGAAGTTGCTCGAGAGTTCGGTTACAATGTTGATAACTATCGTATGCGATGCTTTCAATATAAGAACCATAGCAAAACGGATTCGGATGCATCATTATTTTTCAACATAGAGAAAAATAGTTTTTGGTGTCCGGTGTGTAGAGATGTTCGAGGTGATGTAATTAAGTTTGTTATGATATCACGTGACATCAATTTTTATAGCGCCGTAACCTTTTTGGCGGATAGAGCTGGTATCAATCCTGAGGACGGTGATTCCTCTGGGAAAAAGCGCAATATTGAACAGGCTATCAATTTCTCGGCCGATCCTAAGGAATTCGCTGATGTTGATCAGTTTTTCTTCGATAACTGTTCAGAGCCAACGGAGGATGCTAAGAAATGGTTAAAGAGTAAAGGCATCTCTCAAGAAACAATCGATAGTTTGAGTATTAGATATGTTAGAAGACAGCGTGAACTAATTGAGGCGTTGCTAACCAATTTTCCGAAAGAAAAGTTGATTAAGAGCGGTCTAATCAACGATAAAGAGCTTCCATTTTGGAGAAGGCATAAGTTAATTTGGACATTCTTTTTTGATCAAAAACCGATTTATTTCCAAGGATATTCAATAAATAGTCTTGCTCGTCCAAGGGAGATGTGCATAGCCAGGCAAATTCCTTATCCATTCAATGTAGACATACTTAAGGCAAGACCAAAAACGGTGTTTGTTTGTTCCAATATACTTGATGTAGCCACATTAGAGGAAAGAGGAATTCCGGCAATCGGAGTTAGTGGTGTTAATGGTTTTAAAAATTCATGGATCAATCTTTTATATGGCATTCAGGTCAAAATTGCCTTTCGTGCGGATGTAACTGGTCAGGCTAAGGCGGTGGAATTGGTCCAGCGCCTTCGCTACAATCAGATTGACGCAGAAAAAATCTACTTGCCAAACAATTATGATGTAACCGGATTTTTTGGGACCCTGAACCAGTTCCAGTTGTGAGGTATAAGTATGGACGAGAAATTACTCACGGCAAAAGAGCTGGCAGTTGAACTCGGAGTAAAGTTATCTACAGTGTATTACTGGACACATATCGGGTATGTTCCAACCGTCAAAATGGGTCGTCTTTTACGATTTAGACGAAGTTCGATATATAAATGGCTTGAAAGGAAGGAAAGTAAAGGCAGGGTTTCACAAAGGATCAGGCATTAGAGAAGAGATTCTTCGTTAGGCTACGTAATAAATAATTAATATGTGATTTTATTAACGGCATCTACAAGATGATTGGGAGCCAAATGTGCATAAACCATCGTAGTTTGAATATCTGTGTGACCCAAAAGTTTTCCAACCGTCGGCAGATCTATTCCTTTAACTACCAAATGACTAGCAAATGTATGTCTTAGAGTATGTACTTTGGTAAAATTCTCAATCTCTGCTCTTTTGGCTGTTTTGATTAATACCCTCCTAAGAATATTATGAGAGTGCCCGGAGTTCTTTAAATTAAAGGCGTATTCTTTTTTAGGAGGATTCCCCTTCCTCTTTCTATAATTTGATAATACTTTATACAATGCATCGCTTAAGGGAATCTCTCGTTCACTTGTTTTAGGATTCCAATCGGGTTTACGGCGAATAAGGATTTTTCTATTTTTCAAATCGATATCCTGCCACTGTAAATTTTCTATCTCTGCCTTTCTCATCCCAGTATGTAGTAGGGTGAAAAAAATTGGGTGGAAAGTTTTCGGGCATGCTTCAAGAAACTTTTTGCATTCATTTTCTGACAAAAACCTGATTGGCTTTCGGTCATCCTCTTTTAAGGATTTAACTGATGTCAAAGGATTTTTAACGAGATACTGCCATCGCACGGCAAGATTTAGCATAGTCTTAATTCCGTCAACTTCTAAATTAATTGTCCGCGATCTTGCGCCTTTACGAGTATATTCTTTGATTTCTTTCTTTGATTTAACCATTTGACCGTTTGGGTTAACCCAGCTGTTTTTTCTAAAGGATTTGTATTCTTCAATTATTTCATCAGAAAGTTGAGATAGATAATTTATTTCTGGACGTTTTTCCTTTATGAATTCTTGGAGATGATTCATAATAGCGATATAACGTTTGGTTGTGCTATCCCTGTTATTTGTTTTATTATAGTCTAAGAAGCGGTCAATTAATTCCTCAATTTTTATATCTTTCTTTGTAAAGCCATATTCATCTCTGGCAATTTTAATTTCAGTATCTTTCAGGGCAAGTTCAGCAATTTTCCTTGATTTGCCAACTTTTTTTCTAATTCGCTTACCTTTGTGACGAATATCTAAATACCAAACCCTGTTTCTTTTGTAAATTCTCGCCATATCCTACGATCCTCAAGGTGGCACAAAAACGGACACAAGCACTTTCCGCTTATAATATACAACAATTTAACTTGTTGTCAAGTAATTAGTTATATTGGGGATAAAATAATATACGGAGGAGGTAGGATTCGAACCCACGGTACCTTGCGGTACAACGGTTTTCAAGACCGCCGCTTTCGACCACTCAGCCACTCCTCCGTCGATATTCGATACGCCAATTAAAGCCGATATTTTCAATCTGTCAAGAGGATAATAATACAGGGCATTCGCCACGGCGGACGCCCTGTTTATTATCCCTGAAATCACCCAATCGGATTATCTAAAAGCGCTTGTCCAGCCGCGCCTGGTAATCATCTCGCGGCATGGTTCATTGATGGTCCAGCGGGTGGTCTCGTCTTCGTAGACGGCGTGCAGGTAACCGTTATCGAATTCAAAATCGGCCCACCAGTTACCTCCGACTACAAGAGAATCACTCGGATTATCTCCGGTGCACTCCAGGCTGACATTGAAGGCCAGGTCGACAGAGCCGCTCAGCGGACAGCCTTCATCGGCCTCGACAATTTCATCTATAAGGAGTTCCGTGATTGTCTGATCAAAATACATATGCAATTCGCAAAAGGCCTGCGTTTCCGTATAGCCGGACATCATGATCGAGTCATTCGATGTTCCGCTGACCGTATAGGAGTATTCTGTCTGCTCGGTAAGATCAAACCGGCCATGATTCCCGAATTCACCATACTGATCCCCGCCCTCAAAATCAACATGGAAATGCGCCCGGATATTGGCGGCATTTGTGGATGAATCCATGATGTACATGTAGCCGTCATTATTGCTGAACCGCAGCGAATCAATTCCAGCATAGCTGAAGAAGGTGGTATCGTATGTCCACTCATATCCGTCATAATCCTCTTCGATATCATACACCAGGACACTGCACTCGAATATATGCCAGTAATTAGAAGTGTCATACACGAGATAGTTTATGGCAAAATCTTGAACCATTTCGGCTGATTGTTTCAAAGCCGACTTATCTGCATCGCCGTACATATTTTCATAAAGTCCCAGCGAGATATTTATCAGATTCATATCCATCATAAAGTTGCCCTGCCCGGCGATATCACCGATCACTTCAAAAGCCGGGTCATTCGGATCGCCGGTTACTTTTTCGGTCGAAGCCGGATCGTCATCACTGCAACCCGCCATGATAAATATGGCCGCGCCAAATATCAGGGCAGTACCAAGCAGTAATAGTCTCTTCATAATTTCTCCTTCCTTTGATTTTATGATTTTTTTACACATTGATAGTTATCGGTCGTGAACAGTCGAGAATAAAGATAAAAATGAATTCCTGACGAAATATTTTTAAGATATAATAAT
>QNAH01000177.1 GCA_003641425.1 Candidatus Zixiibacteriota bacterium | reverse complement strand
CTGTGCCGCGGGAGCGAGATAGAAGTTACCGGCTTCATCTGAAAAATATTCAATTGCATCACCGGCGAGTTTCGAGGCGAGCTCGATCCATTCGTAATCATGGACTGTCTCATAAAGGTCGATCAATCCGGCAGTAAGATAAGCGTAATCCTCGAGGAATATTCCGTCGGAGACGCGGCCCTCATGATAGGAATGAATTAGTTTTTCATTGCGGTACAGCGAATCTTTGATAAACCGGGCCGTTCCTAATGCCGCTGTCCGGTATTTTTCATCACGTGTGACCTGATAACCCCGGGCCAGTCCGGAAATGGCCAGGCCGTTCCATGAGGTCAATATTTTGTCGTCGGTAAAGGGGCGTACCCGTTTGGAGCGGGTATCAAACAGAATTTTCCGGGCATCATCTATGATCTGATCAAACTGTTTCGCATCCATTTCCGACCGGGTGGGGAATTTTTCTGAACTGGAATCAATATTGGGTATATTGGTTTCATTTTCGAAATTACCGCGTTCTGTAATATTATAATATTTGCAGAACAAATCGGAGCGGCCGCCAAGAAGCAGGTCGATCTCACTCTTTTTCCAGACGTAAAACCGACCTTCTTTACCTTTGCTGTCGGCATCGAGGGCGGAATAGAAGCCGCCGTTTTCATGGTGCATTTCACGAAGCATAAAATCGAGTGTTTCGCGGACTATTTTTTTATAGAATTCATCGCCGGTTAACTGAAAGGCTTCACTATATGTTACCGCCAGCAGGGCGTTGTCGTAGAGCATCTTCTCAAAATGGGGCACCAGCCAGCGGGTATCGACCGAATAACGGTGAAAGCCGCCGCCGATCTGGTCATAAATACCGCCCTTCGCCATGCGTTTGAGCGTGTGTTCGACCGCCTCCAGTATGTTTTTATTTTTCCCGGCGTAATATTCTTTCATCAGAAATGACAGGTCGGTCGGGTGCGGAAATTTAGGCGCTCGCCCGAAACCGCCGTGGACCGGTTCATAGTTGCCCATGATACCCTGCACCGCCTTTTCGATTATCTGTTTATCCAGTTGGGCTTTTTCGCCGGTGGCGGCATAGGCGACCCGCATACGACTGACAAAATCATTTGAATACCGCTCGATATTTCGGCGCTCGTTTTTGTACGCTTCGGCGATTTTTCTGATCAATGTCAGAAAGCCGGGACGCCCATAACCGTCATGCAACGGGAAATATGTCCCGGCGAAGAAAGGTTTAAGATCGGGGGTAAGAAAAACCGACATCGGCCAGCCGCCGGAACCGGTCATGGCGGTGGTGGCGGCCATGTATATCTGGTCGAGGTCGGGGCGCTGTTCGCGATCCACTTTGATCGACACAAAAGATTCATTCAATATACCGGCGACTCCCTCGTTTTCAAACGATTCGCGCTCCATCACATGGCACCAGTGACAGGCAGAATACCCGATAGACAGGAAAATCGGTTTGTCTTCTTTTTCTGCTTTTTCAAGAGCCTTTTTGCCCCACGGGTACCAATCGACCGGGTTATGCGCATGCTGAAGAAGGTATGGCGAGCTTTCGTCTATCAGGTGATTGGTGTATTTATGATTTTCTTTTTTTTCAATTTTTTTGGTAACATTTTTCATACCGGATTCTCCCCGGGCCTTTTCCGACGAGCATCCAGCCGTCAGGAAAAAAGTAAATAAAAGGACCATCCTTATTAATATTTCATGGACTCGCATAGTCTTTGATTCAACAGGCTACGCGGCAAAATGTTCCGATAAGACCTTATGGGATCAATCGATCTTGAACAAATGCTGAAAAATCAGGGAAAAACGGACATGGACAAAAGGTATGGTCCGGTCGTCGCCGGGGACATTTTCGAAATTCTTTATATTTTCCAGGCCGGCTTCGAACTCTATATAAGCCAGTTCTTTATAAAACCCGAAGGCTTTCAGGGAAGACCTGAAATTTTTCTCCACAACCCCGGTCGGAAACGGTTCGGTATAGTCGCCGTCGTACTCCCGCCAGGGTTCGGTCCAGGATTCATCATAGCGCCCCTCGCCCCGGCGCTGATAGGCCAAATCGAGCGAGAGTTTTTTGCTGCTTTCAAACCAGCGGGTGATTGTCAATTGCAAATTGTCGCCGTCCGGCCCGAACGGATGCCCGATCAGGCTCCCGCGGTTCTCATAACGGTTGCGCTCCAGCTTCTGGTTATAGGTCCGGTTGGTTATTTTAAGGTACCGGGCGGAAAGATCGAGCAGGTCGAACAGGTCCAGGGTGTGGAAACCGAGCATGTATCCTATCTCATCCGGTTCCTGGTCGCCGATGGCTTTATCATCCACCTGCATATCATCGACCATCAGCTGGCCGTAAAATTTATGCCGGGAATTAATATACCAGCAAAAATCCAGCCCAAGAAAAGTATTGTCATCGACATCCTCGTTCAACTGCACGGCATGATAGAACATGATCGGGTTGAGATAAGTCAGATCGACACTTCTTCCCGGTCCGCCGAAGACTATTGTCTCGAAAAGGCCGATTCGAAGATTTTTAACCGGCCGGAAATCGAGGCGGTGCCCGGCGAAATAGCGGTTCTGGAACAATCCGGCGGAATCGGGCGGCTCGAGGCGATCCAGTTTGGCGAATTGATAGGTGAAATCTATTATGCGCCACCTGAAGCGGAAACTGAACGCATCCATCGGCCGTGCGGTCGATGAAAGAACAAGCGACTGATCGGTCGCCCCCCAGAAGGATGAGAATCTTCCCAGAAAGATGTCCATGCGTTTATCGCCATAGGCGACAAAGGCGTTTTCGATCTCCCCTGCCAGCCCGCGCCATTTTTTACCGGTATAATCCGGGTCATCTTGCATTTTTTCATCGAGAAGGAAATTGGTATAAAGATAGATTTTATCATGGGGCCGGGCGATCGCTCCTCCCCGGATTGATTCATAACCCTGTGCGCGTGCATATCCGGCGGAGCTGAAATCTTCAGACAGAAAGGCAAAGGCGCTGATATGCTTTTGGTCGATTCCCGAGATATGGCCGGATAGCGGATATGATAATTCTATCCGGTCGAAATTGTAGGGGGCGACATTAAAATTGTAATCGTCGAAGCTTCCGGAGATCTCAGCCCTGCGGGCCAGATCGTAAATGAATTGATGTTCAGGTTGATTCACCGGGAAGAACACTGCTCCCGGTACGCCCGTAAAAGATACAGAAAAGAATATTGTCAGTATGGATATTATTTTTAACGATCTCATCGGCCATCCTATGCCGTTTGGATTATATCAGGAAGCCCCGTTTCCTTTGAGCACCGCCGGTATGGTTTTCAGCAGGATACGGGCGTCCTCTTTCAGTGACCACCGATCGATGTACTGCAGATCCAGCATGGTCCATCTATCGAAATCGATATGATTGCGTCCGTTTATCTGCCACAGGCAGGTCGCGCCCGGCTTGACCGACAGTTTGCGCCGCTGCCATGGTTCATACTGCGCCACTTCCGACGGAAGCGGGGGGCGCGGTCCGACCAGGGACATATCACCCATGAGCACATTAATAAACTGCGGGAATTCATCGATGGAGAATTTTCTCAGAAGTTTTCCGACGCGAGTGACACGCGGATCATTTTTGATCTTGAACACCGGCCCCGACATCTCGTTGAGATGTTTAAGTTTTTCTTTCTGCTTTTCAGCATCATTGACCATGGTCCGCAGTTTCAGCATGTTGAACACTCTGCCGTTGATCCCGGAGCGTTTCTGCTTATAGAAGATCGGTCCGCGTGAATCCAGTTTGATGGCTACGGCACTGAGTATCAAAACAGGCGCGGCAATAATCAGGCCGATCAGGGCGCCGATTTTATCCATGATTTCCTTGGCCAGCTTTTGCCGGGGGTCGTGTTTCACCGAGCGATAGAGAAGCATCGGCTGTCCGTTGACCGACGATGCACAGCAGGTGGAAATCTTGCGATCATATATAAACGGCAGGACACAGATATCGACGCCCATTTTTTCCAGCATATCGAATACGGCCTGGCTGGCGGAATAATCATCCGGTTCCGGTGCCATCACGACGGTATCGACCTGGTTGGTGTTGATGATCCGGTCGAAATGTCCGGCCTTGCCGATCAGCGGTATATCGCGGTAGCGCCAGAGATAGTCGGCCTTGAAATCGACAAAGCCGAGGACGCGAATGTTCAGGTCCGGATATTTCAGGAATATATCCGCGGCCCGGCGCCCCCGTTTTCCCGCTCCGAAGATTATCACGTTTTTTTCGGACCGCGAGGCGGGTCGGATATTCTGCCGGCGGGATGGATTCATGTTGTACATCCGCCAGACGACAAACAGAGCTGTCTGCAGGCCGGCATTTACGGCCATGAATAAACCCAGGGAAGCGGCGGTAATATCTATTCCGGAGAAAAACGCCGTCCCGGTTGTCAGCAGGATAAATCTTGTCTCACTCGATACAAACGACCGGATATTGGCACGTTTATTCCTTAAGGGAACCAGATTTTGTCCGGGCAGGCGCATCGACGAGACGATATAGAGGAGAATCGCCATTGCGGATGCGGTCAGCCATGACATGGGATCGAGCTTGAAATAATTCTGCATTTTGAAAAACGCCAGAACCGACACCAACACGGCCGGTTTTGCCAGACGGTATAAAAGAGACTCGAGGCGGAATCGGTCGAAATATCGGTTTCTATCCGGTGTTTCGAGGTTATTTTTCGCCTGTGACTCTGATGCCGTTCGATGATGATGTCTCGCTGGTGCAGGCCTTTTTTTGAAAGCTTCTGCGACTGGACTCATAGAAAATAAACCCCTTTTGGATTTTTAACTCTGATTCTGTTTTCGTCCGATTCGGTCTTTTCCTTAACCGGCCGGGATAATGTCGATGTTTTATCCAACATATTCATATCATGCGGGATCTCGGTACGGGCATTGAACCGTGCAATCCTCTTTATTCTTTTCTGTATCACTTTTCAAATCTTTTGTACCTCCGCCTTCTTCGGCAGTCCGGCGGAGGGTCAACTTCGTCCGTCCCGTCGCAGTCTCGGTCAGGTAGCGGCGGGGGATGTCATCGATTACTTCTATCGCCCGCTGGGCGGTCGTTTCATCGGTTATTGTCAGTGACAGATAATACTCGAGGCCTTTCAGATGCCGAAGTGAGCGTGCCATAAGTCCGGCACCGGTCAATAATGACGCCACCATCCCGGGATCGACTACCCGGATCAGGACAGAGTCGCCCGGCGTCATACGGGCGGTTATTCCGAGACCGCGCAGCCTGACGATCATATAGATCATGGTATCATGAATTCTCGAATTCATTTGTATGGTATTGGCCATATCATTCAATATCACGTTGGCGGCGGCCTGCCTGATGAGTGAGGGGCGTCCCTCGGCGGCATATCTGTTCAGCCGCACTGAAGAATTGCGGCTCGACAGTATATAACAGACGGGAAGTTCCTCGAATTGCCGCGTGGAATAGATGCTCCTGAGGATAATCAGGTTGTCGTACCGCCTGACCAGACCGGCGACCGATGAATCGGAAAATGCCCGGCAGGATTCGTTCACGACAAGAATGACATTTCCGGAGGCGTTTAACAGTGCCTCAATCTCATACCGGCTGTACATTGTCCCGGTCACGGAATTGGGCTGTTCAAGATATATCAGACGGGTTTTGTCGGTAATTCTATCGACGATTCCGTCGATATCGGCGCTGAACGGAGAGGGTGCAAAATGAAATTCGGTTTTGACACCGTATTTCTCGAGAAACATCGCAACATCGTGTTCTTCGGGGCCGCAAATAACAGCCTCATCGCCGGGATTACAGAATATCCGCGCCGTCCATTCCAGGCCCTGACCGATACTGCTACAGATCTGAATATGATCGCGGGGCAGGCCGGAAAGTACGGCAAGACGCTCTTTAAGGTCATCATGTAATTCCGCGGAATTTTGATGGAAGCGGTCGCTATGCACCAGCCGCCGGATATGACCGGCTACCTGGTGGGAAACCTGCGGTCGATCTTCCCGGTCGTTGCCCCCGCGGACATTGCTTTTGGTTCCATTCACGCCATCCATGGTCATGATTCCAATCGGAAGTGCGTTCCCTTTATTGTCGTATCCCG
>QNAH01000176.1 GCA_003641425.1 Candidatus Zixiibacteriota bacterium | reverse complement strand
TTTGAATTGTAGGCGAAAGATAAATTTTCAATTTTGATATGACCCCGAGCTCGTCCAAGATTTATGGCGTCTTCACGCTCTCTAATTCTGGGCTGGATATCAAGATATTCGAATAGACGGTTGACCGAAGCCATGGCCGATTTGACCTCGATATTCATTGAAGCCAGACTCTGCACCGGCGAATATAGATATGTCAATAACATGTAAAAGGCCATTAGGGCGCCCAGCTTCATCGAGCCGACGGCAATAAGGTATGTGCCCCAGGCAAGGATCACAATCGGGCCGGCCGCATTGATAAAATTGACGATATTGACGGTTAGAGAGGTTGTCACACTGTTTTTGATATATAGTTTTGTCATGCCGTCGATAACGTCTTCAACTCTTTTCTTTTCCATGTCCTCCTGACCGAAGGCCTTGATCGTCTTAATGGATAAAAACGACTCTTGAAGTCGCGCCGAGAAAGAGGCGATGGTTTCCTGGAGTTTTTTATTTATAAAATGCAATTTGATGCCAAACCTGTTGGAGATCAGAATGGTCAGGGGTACCGGGATAACTGCCACCAGTGTCAGAAGCCAGTTGGTCATCAGAAGATAGACAGATATGGCTATCAGCATGAATATGTTGGTCAGGAAGACCAGCAGAGTTGAGGTAAGCAGGTATTGTATACGATTTACATCGGACAGCATTCGCGACATCATCTCGCCGACCTTATGGTTTTGATGGAAATCCAGCGAAAGCGATTCCAAGTGGGCAAATAGCTGGACTCGCATATTGGCAATGATATTGGCCCCGATATAAGCGACAATATAATCCCTGAGATAGGCGAAGAATATATTCAGCAAATAAATGCCGAGAAGGATCAACCCGAAATATACAACCGGGGCGATATTTATACCCTCTGATGCTTCGGCGATCAACGAAGGTATCAGGTCATCGATCAAATATTGAACGGCAATGGGCATGGCCAACATCAATGTCGCGAGAATCGCCATGACAAAGAAAGTGATAGCCTCGAGATGCCAGTAGGGTTGGAGATACCCCCACAATCTTTTTATTGTCTTTAGATTAATGATCATTAGGAGGAGATTCTCTCATCATATCAAATTTAATTCGAGATCTGCAAATATGAATTGAATTCATATTCCGGTGATTATGGTTTTAGTGTTACAGCAAAGATATGGTTCTTTGTCAACCTCCCGTGTAAAAAATAAAAATTAATTCAATGAGCAAAAATGTCAATACCAAACAGCAGGTTCTTAAAATATAATTCTGAGTCGGTCTTGATATTAATGAAATATGTGTTTATTTTCTATTGAATTGATTAAGGCAATTACAGACTTATATATATGGCATTTCGACAAAAAAAAGCACTTCTCAGGGAAAAACTTGTCAAACGAGCAGTAGATGAAATCGTGGAATGGGCCAAATCGAATCGGGCGACCTCAAGGATTCTAATGTCACTCTTATTCGATCGTGATAAGGTAATATGTTTTCGGGCCAGCGAGGCCCTGGGCAAGGTGGTCGCGATGGAAGCTGATAAAGATCTCGAGCCTGTCAGGGATCTGCTTCGCCGGTTGTTCTGGATGATGAATGATGAATCAGGAAATACATGCTGGTATGCCCCGGAGGCAATCGGGGAAATTTTGTATAATGTGCCGATTTTGTGTAAAGAATTTTGCGGGCTGTTAAAACCGTTCCTTGCCGAAGAGCCCTTCGAAAAGGGCACGCGAATAGCTGTTTCACGGATCACGTGCGCCAATCGGGAGATTTTTGGTGATGTCAGAGTAAAACTGCTACAATCTCTTGATAATTGCGATTCGAATATTCGCGGGGCCAGTTTGATTGCTCTCGGGGCGCTGGGCGGTGAATTGCCGCATGACGAGATCATGCGTCTTGTCGAGGATCAAAGTAACCTGGAGATATATGATTATGCCAGCGGCGAAATCTATATCACCACCGTGGGAAATATTGCGTCAAAGTTGTTAGAGAAATAAAAACCCCGCATGCGATATTCAATTCGACAGGTGGGGTATGTCTGTTTGATTTCAGCCGGTCTATAGCCGGCCTTATTTTTTATATCATTTGCCTTCTTTGGCCAGCTTTTCTTTGAGTTTCTTCTCACTGGCGGCCCGGACATCATCTTTAATAGTCATGGTATTTTCACTGAAGAGCGCAAAATGCAGCCACTTAATACCAAACTTCAGAAGTTCGACATCATCATTCTTGATTTTATCTTTGATTTCGGAATCAACTTCGAATTTATCAAAGAAACTGCTTTCAAAAACAAATCTTCGGAATGTATCAATATTATAGCAGGTGGTAAAGAACATTTCGATCTGTTTGGGATTCAGCTTCTTGCCGTCAAGGAAGAACTTGTGGGTGGTCAAATCCTTGAAGTATTCGCCGAACTCATTGTATTCATCAATCCCCTGATCTTTGATCCATCCTGCAACTGTATATTCTTTTTTCTCCCGGAATCCTTTACAGACATCCTCCTGGAGTAAAAAGTAGAATTCCTCATTTTCTTCGCCGGCATCTTTTCCCGGAGAGGCAAGACCCAGAGGATACATCCGGCAAGCCCAGGGGCGGTCATTATAAACAGTACATCCCTGATCCGAGACAAACTGGCAGCTTTTTCGTTCGTTGTCCGCCATTTTCAATAACAGGACCGGGTAATTAAGATTCTTGTCGAAAGGGGAGATGGTATATTTTTTCAAAAAATCCGTGGAGGTGATTCCCAGATTTTTCTTCAGCCTGATGATATCATAGGGTGTCAGGAAGATATTGACATCGGCGCAACAGGCGTTGAAACAGGGGACATCCTTATGACAGGAAAAATTGAACTTGCTCTCTTTTGTCAATCTCGGATATTCCTTGAGGATATGTTCTTTGAATCTTTCGATTTCCTTCATTTTTTCTCCTGGTTTTCTATGATACCGCTTTTCAAGGCATCGGCCGACCAGACGGGCAGAGGACCCTCCTCGCCGGTTTCGGGATCAAGCCGGTAACGATAGGATGCTTTCACTTCATATTTATCACGCATCCACTCCCACCCCTTGGTGAAGTAAGAACATTCATCATTGAAGCAGACATATTGAATCCTGGTTCCCCAGCAGGCCATTTCGGGAACGTTCCAGGCGGCCAGATCTTTACCGCAATGCGGGCAGGTGTGGTTTTTATCACTCATTTTTTCAATCCTCATCAGCCCCTGCCAAAGATGGAAGATAATTAATCGCGAAAAAAAGTCAATTCGTTTAATAAAAACCTCCAGGTGTCGAGGGAACGACACCTGGAGGAATACAACGTATTCAATCAATCATAGTCAGAATAAGATCAGCCGCCCAGCATTTCGTGTTCCTGCGGCTGCGGATAAACATGCAGCATCGGGCGCTTGATCATTTCCCATTCATCCTTATCCGGATGCCATTTGCAGTTGGCGAAGCAATGCCATTTCTCATCGTCCAGTTTCGGGTAGTCGGCGCGATAGTAGTAACCCGGCCAGCGGGTTTCTTCGCGGAACTTGACTGTGCGGGCGTGAGCTTCAGCCTGCCACATACGCTGGACATTTTCCCAGCAGCGCATCAGTTCATGCAGGTCGCGGGCACCCAGTTTCTCGGCATCTTCTTTGAGGAATTGGAGCAGTTCGAGAGCGCGGGTCAACTGAGAATCATTGGTGGAGAACTGAGCCGAAACGCCGGCACAATACTCATCCATGATCTTCTGCAGACGGAACATGAACATCTTGGGAAGGATGTAGTTCGGGTTGGTTTCCGGATCGGTTGACAAAGCCTGATTTTCTTCAAAGACAGCCAGCGGTTTCAGGATGGCTTCTTTGTGCTTATCGACGACACCCTGATCAATATTCGGCAAAGTGTTGTTCTCGACGATAAACTTAATCGCGGCTTTACCTACGATACGACCCTCGGCGTGTGAACCGGAGGAGAATTTGTGCGAGGAGGCGCCGGAGGCGTCACCGGCACAGAACATACCCTTGACGGTGGCCATGTGGTCGTAACCCCAGAAATATTCACCTTTAGTCTCGTCGGACTGGATATCTTCCGGACCGCTGACCCAGGCACCCGAGGCACCGGAGTGGGAACCGATGAAGTACGGTTCGGCGGCGGCGATTTCAGAGGATTTCTTTTCCGGCTCGACATTGGTAGCCGCCCAGAGAATAGCCTGCGAGATAGTCATATCCAGGAAATCTTCCCAGGCTTCGGCTTCGAGTTCTTTGAGTTTCTTTTTGGCCGCTTTTTCGTCGCCGGCTTCGGAAGCGATCTTCTGAATAGCTTCTTCGGTTCTCATATAGATGGGGCCCTTGCCTTCCATGATATCGAGCATACCAAGCCAGTTACGCAGGTTGGCCGGGATCGGCTTGACCAGGCCATACGGCTTCCAGTTTTGGAGCTCATCACGGCGTTCGACCATGTAATTACCACCCATGGCGTTGGTCGCGGCCGACTTAAACAGCAGGAACCAGGCTCCGACCGGGCCATAAGCGTCTTTGAAGCGGACCGGGATGAAGCGGACTTCCTGACTCGTCATTTCCGCACCGGCGCGGATGGTGAAATAGGCCGATGAACCGGAGTTCCACGGCGGATACCAGGCGCGTCCGAGACCTTCACCGGTGCTACGCGGTTTGAAGACATGCACCGCACCACCCATTGCAACGATGGTAGCCTTGGCGCGGAAGACATAGAATTTATTCTCGCGAACCGAGAAACCGACAGCGCCGGCGATCCGGTCGCCGTCCATCAGCGGCTCGACGATGAAAATGCGTTCGAAATATTCACCACCGGCCTCGGCCAGGGCATTCTTGGCTGCCTCGGCGACGATAACCTTGTAGGATTCGCCGTTAATCATAAGCTGCCAGCGACCTTCGTGGACATAATTTCCATCGGCGTCGGTCCAGATAGGGAGACCCCATTTTTCGAACAGATGCACGGTGGAATCGACGTGACGGGCGATATTGGCCACCAGGTCCTCACGGGTGATACCCATCAGGTCCATCCGGACATAATCAACATAGTCCTTAACGGTATTCTTACCGCCGGGCAGGTCGACATACTGGTTAATGGCCGAAAGACCCATGGCAACTGCGCCGGAGCGATCCATCGCTGCCTTATCCACGACCGTAACCTTGAGATTATTTTTCTTTGCCCAATAGGAGGCCTCAACGGCTGCGCCGCAGGCCGCCATACCACCGCCAAGTATCAGAAGGTCAGTGGTAATTTCTACAGTTTCAAAATTTTCCATTACTATCCAACCTCCTGATCGTTACTTAATGGTATAAACTTCGGACAGTTTCAGAGCTTCCGGTTCCTGCGCCAGAATGTGATCATTCAGGTCGCCATGAGCTGTTTCAAATCCGCCCGCCGGCTGGGCTTTACCCTCTTCAGTTGTCCGGATCGGGAATTTGAATCTCTTCAATATCCCGTTACGGAATTTAACGGTCCACATAATGCTGTCGGTGCTTCGCAACGGGGTGACCGAAGCATTCATGGGAACGAAGTCGGCATAACCGCGGATTTCGACTGCCTGAGTGGGGCAAATCTTGACGCAGTTATAGCATTCCCAGCACATTTCCGGCTCTCTGTTGTAGGCTTTCATTTTGTCCTTATCGAGAACCATCAGGTCATTCGGACAGATGTGCTGGCACGCGGTTTTGTCCAGTGCCTTACACCCGTCACATTTCTCGGGATTCACAAAACTAGGCATTAACTACCTCCTAACTGAGTTTATAAAATCAGCTTCGTGATGTTTTATTTCTTTTTCTTATCCGCATCGCCGGTAGCATGGCCATGCATTTTAACTTCAACCTTGTCTTCTTCCTTGATGCTGGCATAATATTCGCGAAGGATTGCCAGGACTTCGGTCCGGCTGAATTCGGCGGGAACATCGCCGCCTTCAGAGAGGGCCTTACGCAGGGCGGTGCCGCTCAGGAACAGGCGATCTTCTTTGCAGTGAGGACAGGTCTTCATCGAGGCCATGCCGCCGCACTTGTAGCACCAGAAAGTCCAATCGATCGGCAACATCTTACATTCAAGAGCGCCGTCCCAAAGTTTAAAGAAAATTTCCTGGGCATCGAAGGGGCCGTAATAATCACCGACGCCGGCGTGGTCACGGCCGATAATCATGTG